>JADGEP010000430.1 GCA_016744275.1 Candidatus Krumholzibacteriia bacterium
CCACCCATTTTGGTGTGGGACGATGGTGGCGATCCGGCCGAGGCGCAGGAATTGTATAGCAACTTGATCTATATGGGGTATGAGCATGGAGTAATGTTCGACTTCTATTACACCCAGGCTGCCGGCCGGGGATTGGGCAACGGGCTTGGTGGACGCACTGCCGGTGCCTCTCTGAGGCCGTACTCGACGATCATTTACACTTCGGGGCGCAATACCGAGCACACGTTGTCCAGTGGTGATTTTGACAGCGATCCAGGCGATGATATTGGTGCCATGGAAAACTGGCTTGCTTCGTCGGCGCAGCAGAACCTGTTCCTGTCCGGCGATGGCCTGGCCTCGGATCTGAACGACAACCAGGGCGCTGCGGGAATCGACTTTTTGAACACCGTCATGGGGGTTGATCGATACGCAGCGGAGGTTCGGCCGTTTATCAACAACCAGGTGAGTCCGTTGGTGATTACCGTGCCCAGCACCTCGGTATTTGGCAATAGAAACCGGTGGACCATGAATGGGGGCTGTCCGGATCCGCGAATCGTCGATGCGGTGACTGTCCGGGCGGGTGCTGAACGTCTGGCGGAATTCAGCGACCCCAGTGGGGCGCCGGGTGCGTATGGTTTTTCGGCAGCAACCCTCAACTACCACGACGGTTCGAATCATGTCGTCTCCGTGCCCTACGATCTTTCGGCGGTGACCTGGTCGAACCCTTCGACAATAACGGCTCCCACGTTTTCAGGATTGTGGTTGGCCGACGTTCTGAATTTTTTCGGATATTATGTGCGCCCGCCGGTGCCGGAAGCATCGGTCTTTGCGGTGTCGTCGCATCCGAACCCGTTCAATCCTTTGACCCAGATCAACTACACCGTTGAAAGCCCGGGCCATTTGGTCCTGAAAATCTACAACCTGCGCGGCGAATTGGTGCGCACTTTGATCGACGCCGAAGTGCAGACCAGTGGCCATGTCGTATGGGATGGCACCGACGGCAGCGGCGCTCGGGTTTCCAGCGGTGTGTATTTCCGGGAAGCCCGCATGGGAGGCGAGGTTTCCATCGGGAAAATGGCTCTCATCAAATAGTTGGCGATTTTGCGCGGGAATTGTCAGGCGAGCGTCGTCTCCAATGGTTATGGCCATTGAGACACGTATAGCGAGGGTCTGCTTTTCAAGGGGTGTCGGATGAAGTTGCGCACAGTTTTCGCCGCTGTTGGTGCCTGTCTATTGCTGAGTCAAGCCGCCATGGGGGCGGATCGACCCATTCCAACCCGCGATGGCTTAATCATCCACGGTGGCGGCTTGTCGGTGAGCAAGGCCGCCACCGATACGATTCTGGTGATGGGCCCGACAAGCTCGGGAGCGCTCTACATTGGCGACTTTGAATCCGGCTGGAACGGCTGGACCTCCATCGACTATACCCAGCCCACGGTGACCCATTGGCAGGTGAGCGACTACAACCAAGCGGTGGCGGGCAACCTCGCCGCCTGGTGTGGCGACATCAGCATCCCCAGCTGCAATGACTCGCTGGATGTGGTTGGTGGTTATGGGGACAGTTGGCACGATCTGTTGGTGTACCGGACAACGGTAGGGGATCCTGGTCTTCCGGCTGTCGTGGCCGTGACCGCGACTCTCCAGCACGATCTCGAAATTGGCTACGATTACACCCGCCTCAGCTATCGCGTTGCCGGCAACCTCGGCTTCACCGATGTGCATTCATGGGATGGCCAAGGTGAAGTGATGGTCGACCATGGCTTCACGTACCAGCCTGGTGAGTTGATGGACGGGACCGACGTACACGTGGTTTTTCGGTTGCAGTCAGATGGCGCATTTTCTGATGAAGACTGCGATTGGTACGGTGCGGGCGCCTGTCAAATTGACGACATCACCGTGACAGTGAGCCAAAACGGTCAGGCAGATATCGTCAGTGTTACGGGTTTTCAGGATGGGACCATGGGCGATTGGACCATTGAATATCCGCACGGCGTTGGCAATTTTGCGCAGTTGTGGAACAGACTGAGGGACTTGGACCCTTGCGTGACGAACACCAGCCAGCAAGTGGCCTTTATCGATGATGGATTGGTGGTCCCGGGCACTGGCGGGTCTGAATGTGTCAATTGGTGCTATGGTCCCGGCGGGTATATTGTGAATACTACCGGTGGGTTGGCCGGCCCAGCTTCGAAATTGGACAATGTTGTCCTATCGCCGGTCATGGCTTGGCCAGATGTTTCATATGACGGTATCCTGTTCAGTTTTGATGCTTACCGGCATGAAGATTTGACGTCAGATTCACCAGGGATATTTTTCAATTGGGGCATCCGCTCGGCGGACATCGACGGCTCAGCGGGCCCGGCGCAGTTGCTGAACGAGCAGCCATTTCAGGATCACCACTTCGTCTACTATGGTGGCCCCGAGTACTTCCGGGTCTCAAAAGATGTGACGGGCCTCATGAATCCTGGGCGAGATGAAATACAGCTCAGCCTTGGGGCCTGGGAATACCCCTACTGGGGGGGGTGGAGTGGGGACGATGGCTACCCCGCTCCCTATTTCGACAATGTCTCGGTCAAAATCTACCAACATTCGGGGCCGAGCATGGCCGCCCGCGAACTCGACCTGGCCCAAGACAACTTCCCCGAAACAGATGCCCTCAACTTCGCCGATCTTGGTTCGATGCATGTGCGCTTCGACATGGCCAACAACATTTCTCTGGCGACGCATTTGCGCAACGACCCTGGCGATTCCTTGGTCGTGGACATCGTTCCGATCAGGCATGGATCTGTATTGGTCGGCGCACCCGAATTTCATTACACGATTGATGCCAACCCGATTTTTGATCCTTACCGCACGGCGCCCACCAGCGGTGTGGTTGCCGGCGTGGTTGCGGTGGGCCGATCAGGCGACCCGGACCCCGACGCTTGGGCTTTTGACCTGCCAGATACGGGCACGCTTTTTCCCGGCGATGTTCTGCACTACTACATCCGCGCGGGCGATGAAGTTGCGGGTGATGTGCGGTGGGCAACGATGCCAGCGGATATCTCTGGGTTTGGCGACTTCAGCGATCCATTGGCCTACCACAGCAGCTTTGTCGTCCGGGCCCTGCCGTCGATTTCTGCCGATGGGTTTGGGGGCTATAAGGTGCCGGGTGTTCTGTTTTGGAACGACTTCGCCAACCGCGGGGGCCAAGACGAATGGCATGGGGTGCTGGGCCATATGAACATGATTGAGGGAGTCGACTAC
>JADGEP010000431.1 GCA_016744275.1 Candidatus Krumholzibacteriia bacterium
TCCATGGACAGGATGTCCATGTCCGAGCCCCATTCGAACTCGAGGGTCACTTCGGAAACACCGGCCCGAGAAACCGAGTGGACGGTCTGCAATCCGCGCAATACCCCGACCGCTTCTTCGACCGGCCGCGTGACCAGATTTTCGACTTCCTGGGGGGCGGTGTCCGGAAATTCGGTTTGCACGGTGATACTGGGGTAGGTGATGTCAGGAAAAAGCTCCAGGGCCAGGCGGTTGTATCCCACCACGCCAAAGGCGATAACGGCCAGGGCCGCCATGACCACGCTCACGCGCCGGCGCACCGCCAAGTCGACAAAGTTGTGCATCAGTGCGCCGCGCTCTCGTTGGACGCAGTCTCGGTTGCTTCGGCCTCGGTGCTGGCGGCTCCGCCCTCAAGCACCTTCAAAGCCGTGCCCTGTTTCAGCGAGCGCTGCCCCTTGACCACCACGGACTCGCCCACGGCCAAGCCTTCAGAAATCTCGGCATTGTTGTCGTCAGTGAAGCCAACACTCACCAGGCGGCGTTCGGCCTGATCCTGGTCGCCATCCTTGATCGCCACATAGACCACCCGATCGCCTTTATCGGTGATCACCGCCGAACGCGGCACCAAGACCACAGCATTGCGCCGTTCGGTGACGATCTGCACTTCGGCAAAATCTCCGGGCCGGGTGCCGGCCGGATACTCGGGCACTTCCACCGTCACCTTGATGGTCCCGCTGGTCGGGTCAATCACCGGGCTGATCAACGTGATGCGCCCCTGCAAACGCGAACCGCTGCTGTCCAATACCAGATCCACCACCTGGTCCTGGCGCAATTTGTTGAATTCGCGGCTGGGCACATGAACCCGGGCCAGCAACGGGTCAAAATCGGCCATCACAAACAAGGCCGTATTGGCCGAAAGGTTCTGGCCCACATCCACCAATCGCGAAGTCACCCGGCCCGTGAAAGGCGCCCGCACCGTGGTGTACGAGAGGTTCAACTTCGCCAGGCCTTCGTCGGCCTCGGCGCTGGCCAAATCACTGCGCGCCGCCTGAAACTCTTCTTCAGTGGACAGGCCCTCGGCCTGCATGGCCTCGAAGCGCTCGAACTTCGAGCGCAAGTTCGCCGTCCGGGCAGCCGCCTGCTGCACCCGCAGGCGATATTCGTCATTGCCGATGACCAGCAGCGGTTCGCCTTTTTGCACCATGTCGCCCTCTTCGGCGGCCAGGGAAGTCACCACACCGGTGACCCGCGCCAAGACATCAGCCTGCTTTTCGGCTTCCAAAGTCGCCGTGGCGTTGTAATAACTGGCAATGGTGCCCCGGAACGCCGGTTGCACCGCCACCGGAATGGCCTTTCCGCCTCCGGGACCGCCATTTGGTCCGCCATTTGAGCCGCCACCGTGTCCGCCGCCGCCAGGCTTGTGCGCGCCACCCTGCTGGCCCGATGCCTGCTTTTTGGCCGCCGCCGGGCCTTGCTCTTCGCCCTTTTCGCAACCGGCAACCGCCAGCAGCAGCACCACAATACATACAAAGACAACGCGCAGTCGGGTCATTTCGGATCCCTTTCGGGGAACTGAGGTCGGGTAGGTGATTGGGCTCAACACATGAACACAACGCACGACAAAGCGCATACCAGCGGTATGCGCCCAGCTAATATAGCCAATATCCTTCTTCCTAACGAAGGAAGAAGGATATTGTTCCGGTTTTGCGGTGATTTGCGGTGTTAGGACCTATTTCCCCCCGCCGGCGCCTCCATTGCCGATGGGAGTCCCCCCCATCCCCCAAATCGCCTGCTCGAACATCGGGTCGGATCTGTATTTGTTAAAGAGGCTGCTGTCCCACACGGTCTGGAACCGTGATCCCTTTTTGTTGGCATAGGCAAAACGAGCATCGCGCCACCAACCGTAGTAGCCATGGGTCACGCCCTTGGTTTTCTGGTCGATCGCCACCGGGTTTTCTCCCGTGCGCATGGCCTGCACGGCAATGGCCAGGATGTGGGGATTGCCCGCTCCTTCCCTGCTGCCCATGATCTCCTGCACCACCTGCTCGGCCCGGACCACCTCCCCCAAATTGCGATCCACATAGAGCAGCATCAATTCCTCATCCGGCGTCAGGTCGATGGCCCATCCGGGCGCCAAAAGGGCCTGGGCGTCCTGGTCCAGACCGCGATCGATGTAGCCCAGGGCCAGCAATCGGCGCAGATCCGGCGAAGGTTCCCCCTGGTAACGTTTTTCCAGCTCGGCAAAATGCGCCAGTGCCTCCGGATTGCTCACCAGCAAGGAATCCGGCAAATCGAACATGGCCTCGACTTCGGCTTCCAGTTGCGCCAACAAGGCTACCGGATTGGCGTCAAATCCTGCCGGCGGGCCTTCACTCCGGGCGGTCACCAGTTGGCCCTCCGGATCGCTGCCCCGGGAAGCCGCGGCTGCCACTTGCAACAGTCGTTGCACTTCCCGGTTTTCGGGATCCAGTTGGAAGGCGCGATCCAGATCGGCCCGAGCTTGGGAAAACTCTTTCATCTGCAAATGAAACAGTCCACGGTTGTAGTACGAGGTGACCGTCCAAGGGTCCAGGGTCACCGCCCGGTCCATGGCATCGCGGGCCACGTCCATTTCTCCCAACTGGGCGCTGACCACACCCAAAGAACGCCACGCGATCGGGTTTTCAGGATCAGCCTTGGCCGCCTCAGCCAGCATCTCCCGGGCTTGCTCGTTTTCATCCACTTGCATATGCAGCAGGCCCAGCAAGAGGCTGGTGCCGGCGTCCACTTTTTCCTGATTCGCAAACGCCTGCCGGGCGGCTTCCAATTCCACCCGCGCCAGGTCAAAATCGTCGTTGGAATAATAGACCCGACCGCGCAAAGCCCGACACACATCAGGCCGGATATTGCGCCTCTCCATGATTTCCAGCATCTGCAAAGCCATGCCGGCGGCCTGGGACTGCTGCTCGGCAAAGATCCCCTGGGTCATCTGATTCATCTGGACACCGACGTAGCTGAGGGGCGAGCCGCCCACAAAAAACCGGTTGCCGTAGCTGGTAAAAACTGGCACGTAGGTGTTGGGCACGTCCAAGACCTGGGGCCCCACGCTCTGGGCCACCAAGGGATAGAACTGGAGATAATCGCGCGTCACCGACCCCACCGCGTAGTAGGTGGGCGCTTCCGGATCCCCGGCCAGCTCAGCCACCAAACCCGCATCGCGCCAGTAGCGGGTGCTGTAGGGAATCGAACGGTAGGAATAC
>JADGEP010000432.1 GCA_016744275.1 Candidatus Krumholzibacteriia bacterium
AACGAAGGCCGGGACCGCAACTTGGTCGAGCGCACCTGCACGCTCATCATCTGGCCTGCGGCCCAGGCCACGCCTGCCGCCAGCAGAATCGTCACCAATAGTCCACTCGCCCAACGACGGCCGGTTGGTCTTGAGCTCCCACGAAAATTCATCATCATCTGGGCCTCCCCCAATTCAGGATCAATTCACATCACAATTTGGCCGATTTGACCCTAGCATAGCAAATTCTGGCGCTCATGGTACAAGTGTCTTGAGCGGGTAAATCCACAAGCCGCTATATCTTCGGGCATGGGATTTGCTTGTTCGGACCTATTGATAGCAACCAATTGGCCGTTATAGCGAATCCATAGAGGACAATCCATGAAAACCGAGATCTGCCTGGTACTTTTACTGACATCACTTTTTCTGGGCGCCTGCAGCACCGAGGATGTCATCGAAGACCCGCCACCGCCGATGAATACCGACTACACCGCCTTCACCAATCCTGAACTGGTCAACATTGCGGGCTATACCGGCGAAGTCATGGAGGCCTTCTTCAGCCGTGACGGCCTTTTCATGTTCTTCAACAACATGGGCGACAACAAGGACGTCTTCTACGCTTCTTACAATGCCCAGACGGATGTCTTCACCTTTGAGGGCGCCATCTCCGCAATCAATACACCGGCCGTGGAAGGCGTGCCCACTCTCGACAACAACGGCCGCTTCTACTACATCTCGACTTTCAACTATCCGCCCGGTGGCGCCCAAATTCTCGACACCATTTATGTGGGCGATTTTGACTCCTCTTCACCGGCGGTCGTCAACAATCTGGCTGTCGTGCCCAACCTCGATGAAGGCCTCGTGGGCCATCTCAACTTCGACGTCGAAGTGAGCCCGGATGGCACTACGCTCTACCTGGTCGATGGCATTTTCAGCGGCAATGCTTTTCCTGATGTCTCCAACTTCATCTATGCCGTGGATTCAGGCGCAGGCTTCGTACGCGCGGCCGACAGCGCGGCCATCTTCACCAACATCAATACCAATGAGCTGGAATACGCCGCCTGCATCTCGCAGAATGGTTTGGAGTTTTTCTTCACGCGCCTCGAAATTGCAACCCTGGAAACCCGAAATTACCGCGCTACGCGGACCAACTTGTCGGCGGCGTTTGGTGAACCCCAAGAGATCCCTCTGAACGGTGGGTTTATCGAGGCGCCGACTCTGTCGCCTGATGAAAAGCAGCTCTACTACCACCGCCGCAATCCGACGACGAATCTGTTTGAGTTGTATCGGGTGACGCGGCCGTAGCCAGAAAACGTTTGACCACCTCCGCCCCAGTCGTTTTGATTGGGGAAACCCAACCCGGAGGATTTCCATGTTCCAGACCCGCGCGCGCTTTTTTGTTGCCGCTGTGACCCTGCTTGCTTTGGCAACTCCGGTCCTGGCTGACAGCCTGCCCGACTACACCCCCGATGCCAACGCCACCCGCAGCGAGGTGCCCGCAGCCTACAAATGGAGCCTGGAGGCGCTCTACGAATCTCCCGCATCCTGGGCCGCGGAAATGGACGCCCTGCGCGAACGCCTGCCCGAATTGAGCGCCTACAAAGGCAAGCTCGCCAATCCGGCCGACCTCAAGGCCAGTCTCGACCTGTACTTCGCCCTGCACGACCGCGCCAGCCGCATCACTCAGTACGCCAACCTGGCGTTGGATTCGGAACTGACCAACGAAGAAGCCCAGGCCCGCAGCCAGCGTGGACTGGTCCTGATGGACGAAGTGATGGCTGCCAGCGGATTCATCCGCGGCGAAATCCTGGCCCTGGATGACCGCGCCATGCAGGTCGCCTACGACTCGGACGGCGGCCCGGCCAAGTACCGCACCTACATCGAAAACCTGCGCCGCCGCAAATCGCGAGTACTCGGTGAAGAAGCCGAAAAAGTGCTGCAATTGGCGGGCGACAATCTCTGGGCCGAGATCGACCTGAACGAAATTCCGAGTCCTCTGGAAGAGACCTTTGGCGCCATTCTCTCAGACATCACTCTGCCGGTGGTGCACGATGCCGAGGGCAACGAAGTGCAGCTGACGTTCTCGAATCTGGGCCGCTTCCGCGCCTCACCCGACCGCAAAGTGCGCGCCGAGACCATGACCGCTTTCTTCGCCACCCTGCGTCAATACCAACACGCTTTGGCCGCCACTCTTGGTGGGCAATTCAAACTCGACGTGATGTACGCCCGCGCCCGCGGCTACGACACCGCCTTGCACGCCTACATGGACAAGGACAACATCGACACCGCGGTGCACGACAATCTGATCTCCGCCGTGAACGCCAACGTCAAACCGCTGCACCGTTACGTGGAGTTGCGCCGCCAGGTCATGGGCCTGGACGACGTGCACATCTACGACCTCTACGTGCCGCTGACCGAAGCTGCCGAAATGGATGTCACCTACAAGGAAGCCATGGAAATCCTGCCGGCGGCATTGAAGCCCCTGGGCAGGGACTACGTCGCGCGCCTGAAGCATGGCCTGGATCCGGCCAATGGTTGGATCGATGTCTACCCCAGCGACGACAAGGACAGCGGCGCCTTTTCGGCCAGCGTCTATGGTGCCCACCCCTACGTGAAGATGAACTACCAGGACAGCCTGGACGATCTGTCGACCCTGGCCCACGAATACGGCCACGCCCTGCACAGCGACCTGGCCATGGAGAACCAGTCTTACCAGGACTTCCGTTATGTGCCGTTTTTGGCCGAGATCGCCTCGACCTGCAACGAAGCGCTGTTGTCGGATTACCTCGTGAGCCAGGCCAAAACCAAAGAGCAGAAAGCGGGCATCCTGGCGGCGGAACTGGAGAGCATCCGGACCACGATTTACCGCCAGACGTTGTTCTCGGAGTTTGAGCGCCTGGTGCACGGATTTGCTGAAACCGGCACGCCGATCACCGCCAACCTGCTGGCCGAAACCTATGCCCAACTGGTGCGGACTTATTACGGACCCAGCTTTGTCGTCGATGAAAACGACGGCATGGAGTGGGCCTACATTCCCCACTTCTACTACAAGTACTACGTGTACAGCTACGCCACCGGCCTGAGCAGTGGCCTGGCCATTGCCGAGCGCGTCAAGGAGATGGGCCAGCCGGCCGTCGATGGCTACCTGGCGATGCTCAAGGGCGGCTGCAGCGCGGCCCCCATTGAGCTGTTGCAAGGTGCGGGCGTGGACCTGACCGAGCCCACCGCCGTGA
>JADGEP010000433.1 GCA_016744275.1 Candidatus Krumholzibacteriia bacterium
TCTCGCTACAGTCCCAAATCGTCGGCAACGGGCACCAGGGACTCCAAGACATGGGTGATCAATTCGTCCATTTCCAGGTCCAGGTCCGCCGCGCCTTCGGCAATGTCTTCACGACTGACTTTGGCCGCGAAATCCTTTTTCTTCAACTTCTTTTTCACCGATTTGACTTTCACCTGGGCGATTTTCTTATCCGGTTGGACCATCGCGCAGGCCATGCAGAATCCACAGAGTTCATCGACGGCAAAAAGCCATTGGGCGCAGTCGTTTTCACGGGGCACACCGGTATAGGGAGCGTGGCTCAGAATAGCCCGCACAAAATCTTCGGGGTATCCCCGTTCCCGCAATATCTCCGCACCCTTCAGTGGATGATCCGGCGGCTCGGGAAACATCTCATAGTCAAAATCATGCAGCAAACCGACCGCCGACCAGTATTGCTCGTCGCCGCCGGTGCGGCGAGCCGCCGCGCGCATCGCCGCCTGCACTGCGTAAGCGTGTTTGCGCAACCCGTCGGTTTTGGTGAACTCGTGCAACAGTGCCCGCGTATTTTTCGGTGCGTACAACTCGCTCATCGCATCTCCTTCAGAGAATCATTTCCTCGTGGTGTTGGCTCAGCCAGGCATCGACCTCACGGTGCCAGGGGCAAACCTTGTCCAGCAGGGCATAAAACCCTTTGCCGTGGTTCATGTGGCGCAAGTGGCACAACTCGTGAGCCACGATGGCGTCACCCACATGGGGCGGCGCCATCACCAACCGATAACAGAAACTCAGGGTCCCGGACGGCGAACAGCTTCCCCAGCGTGTGGTGCGCTCGCCAACGATGACACGTGACGGATGCAGACTCAACCGCTCGCCCCAATACCTGGTGCGTGTCGTCAAGTCATTGCGGGCCACTTGGCGCAGGTATTTTTCCAATACTGGACGGGTGTCGAATACATCTGCTGGCTTGAGGTGCATGATCAAGGTGTCGCCCACCCTCTCCACCCGTGAACGGCGTCGATTTTCGGCCAACTCACGCACTTCAATGAGGCAAGGCTCGCCCAAAATCATCACCGTACTGCCGGTGGAGTACTGCTTGATCTTCGGCCCCAGCCGCACTCCCAGCTCGTCGGCCTTACGGTCCATCCACTCGCCCCAGTCGGCCAACAGATCGGGCACGATGGTCGTGCTCGTGCGCCACGGCAATACCAAGACGACACCATCGCGGTGGCAGATTTGCACCTTCACTTGCCTCGCTCGCTTGCTGCGCCGAATGCTGTATTTGAGGGGCCGCCCATTGATCAGGGCCGTTTCCATGGGTGAGGGCAATCCGTCGCGTCCTTTGGGAGGGGAAAAGCTTCAATATGCAAAACCCTAGCCCAATTTTGGGGCAAACGCCAGATGAACCCATACTCCCCCGAGTTGCGGCTCAGGCCTGATGCCTACCCCCGCACCCCAAGTCCCCGAATTCATCCGTCCCCCGCCGTGGACGCGCGCTCTTGATGGGAATCCGGCGAGCGTCATGCGCCACTCGCAGATGCGAATCACCAGCTTCACGCCAGCCCTTGAAGAATACCCTTAACAATGCCATACTGCGCCCGCACAGCGGCCGGAGCACCAGCCTGGGAGAGCACATCGATGGCCTTTTTCAAACTCAACATCAACAATCGCCTGGGCCTGGGTTTCGCCATTCTCACCTCCATCACCATCATCATGGGCATGTTTGGTATTTATGGTCTGCGCCGGCATTCGGATGTTGCCGAATCCATGTACCGGCACCCTTTGTCGGTCAGCAATACCGTGCGCGACATCAGGACCACGATCATCACGATGCATCGCAATATGAAAGATGTTGTCCTGACTGAAGATCCGGAGCGCATCAGTGAGCTCTCCGCCCTCGTGGATCAGGATGAATTGCGAATTCTTGCGGACTATGACTTTCTCGCCGAGCGGTTCCTGGGCGAAAAAGCGAATGTCCAGGATGCCCGGAATCTGTTCGTGGGCTGGCGCCCCATTCGCGAAGAGGTTTTTACGATGATGCGCCAAGGCGACGTGGCCACTGCCATCGCCATCACCCAGGGCAATGGCGCCGACCATGTTGATGCCATCAATGAGTTGAATCGGGTCTTGAGTGACTTCGCCGCCGGCAAGGCTGACCTATACTATGCCGATGTCAAAAGGGTTGACCGGCAGGCAATCACCCTCATGAGTCTGATGTTGGGTATCCTTGTCCTGGCCAGTGTTCTGGTCGCCGCGGCCATCGCACGTACGATCACCGAACCCATCCAGAAAGTCTGCGACGGGGTGTCGATTCTGGCCACCGGCAAGCTTGATCAGAGAATTGAATTGGGCCAGGAAGATGAAATTGGATACCTCGCCGGGGCCATCAATACCATGGCGGAAGACCTGGCCCATTCGACGACCTCAGTCGACCGCCTCAATGAAGAAATCCGGCAACGCGAGATCGCCGAAGACCGCGCCACCACCTTGGGGCGGATCCTGGAAGAGTCCCATTACGAAGTCTACATTCTGGACGCTGAGACTTTCCATTTCATCCGAGTCAACCACGGGGCTTGCAACAACCTGGGCTATACCGCGGCTGAACTGGAAGGCATGACCCCGCTCGAATTGAGTACTGAATTATCTCAGGATGAATTCCTGAACCTGATCGAACCCTTAAAAAGCGGCCAGGTCAAACGCACCTCATTGCTGACCGAGCACACCCGCAAGGATGGCTCGACCTATCCGGCCGATGTCGACCTCCAATGTGCGAATCTTGCCGACCGGCAGGTTATTGTCGCCCTGATCATGGACATCACCGAAAGGGTGAAGTTCCAGCATGAGCGCGCCGCCCTCGAGGCCAAGGTTCAGCATGCCCAGAAGCTGGAAAGCCTGGGTGTCCTGGCTGGCGGAATCGCCCATGATTTCAACAACATCCTGATGGCCATCCTGGGCAACGCCACTCTCGCCATCGAAGACATCTCTTTGGCCTCGCCTGCGCGCGAAAATCTGATCGATATCGAAACGGCTGCCAAACGGGCCGCTGACCTGTGTCGCCAAATGTTGGCCTACTCGGGAAAAGGCCGTTTCGTCATTTCCAATTTGAACCTCAGCGAAGTCGTGGAAGAAACCGGACAGATGATGCGGGTCTCCATTTCGAAAATGGCGATCCTGAAATTCAACCTGTACGAATCCCTGCCCTTGGTGCGTGGCGACGCCACCCAG
>JADGEP010000434.1 GCA_016744275.1 Candidatus Krumholzibacteriia bacterium
CTTCGCTGCTGTGGCTTTGCCGTGGTCCGGCGGCCGCGAGCACCAGCAGCACCAGAGCCAGGCCGGAGAGCCAGGGCAATGCCCGCGAAAGCCGCACCCGCAACGGGGCCCGGATGGGAACCAACAGCGGCAGGCGTGCGTGGCGCAATGCCGTGCGATCGCCGCCGCCTTTCAGGCGCATCCACATCACACCAGCAACCAGTGGCAGCAACAGCAATAACAGGGGATTGGCAAATTCCATCAGCCCACCTCCCCCGCATTTTGGGGCACGACCGCACGACCAGCGCCGAGGCCAAGGTCAGCCGTCAAGGCCGACCAGGCCTTCTGGGCGGCGAGCAATTTTTCAGGTTGCACCCGGATGTACTGTTGCTCCAACCGTACGCGGCTGATCCGTCCCATGAACTGGACGGCCTGTTCCCGACAAAAAGCCGCGTCAGGCGCGGTCGGGTTGTAACGTTCGCGGTCAGCCAAATCAATCAGACGGGCAAATCCAGCCGGATGCGCCGGATCATGCCCAAGGCCCTTGCAGGCCGCCACGATTTCCGGGCCGGTCATTTCCCGGGCCGCCACGCGGTACCGGCCCGCCACGTAATCCCGGGCCAGAAAAGCCAACCGGTCCAGGAAGAGGCGGGTATCGCCTCGGGCCAGGATGTTCTCGTTCAGCAGGGCCTGCAGACTGGTGGCCGTGGTTATCCAGGCCGAAGGGGGCACCGGCCAATGCTCCAGAGGTGCAGGCTGGTTGCGTCGACGCCACAACACATAGACCGCCAAGGCGGCCAACAGCAGCAAGGCCGACAAGGCCATCAGGCGCCAAGGGGTCCAAGTCAACGCACGCGGCGCGCGAATGGTGGCGGTATTCTCAGCGCCCGCAGTCTGACCGACCACCGTCAGCACCGGCGACATTTGATCCTGCCACTGCACCTGCAAGGGGTCGCGTCGGTAGACGCGATAGGAACGCACGACCCGCAGATTGTCCGTCGCCGGCAGGCTCGACAAATCCACTTCCGCCTCGCGGCGCGGTCGCAGGGTACGCTGCACGAGCCCAACGTCCGGGGCCACATAAGGCGCAAGCCATTGACCGTCCGACGCCGGAAAGAGCTCGGGGCTGTCGATCTGACCCGGCGAATAATCCCAGACCAGATGCAGCAGGCCGCCAAATTCCAATGAGTCCTGGACCACGTGCATATTTAGGGGCTGCGGCAAGGTATCGGGCACGGCAAAACCAATTTGCACCGTGTCCGGCACCACGGGCACTGGCTGGCCCGCCGGCATGTCCAACAGCTGCGGAGGCTGAACCTGAGCCCCGCCCGGATTGCGATGACCTGGATCACGAGGCAACTGCCCCTGGGCAATCGTAGGGGCGGCCAGCATCAGGATCGCCGCCGCCAAGAAAACTCTGTTGAAAGGTCCGCTGCTCATCGCCGGCCCTTCCGTCCACTGCGTCCCTCGCGGGCCAGAAAAAACTTCCGCAGCGGATCCACATAAGATTCCGTCACATCAATGTCCACCACGTCAACGCCACGCGAGGCCAAAGTCTTGCTCAGGGCGCCGTCATGAGCTTGCACCCTCAGTGCCAGTTGACGGCCGGTCTCGGCGGCCGAAGTATCGATCAATTCCGAGGCGCCGGACTCGGCATCCACCCAGCGCACCAACCCCACATCCGGCAGTTCCGTTTCGCGGGGATCGCGCACCCGGACCGCCACCACATCGTGGCGCCGGCCGAGAACAGACAGGCTCGTGGTGAAATCATCGGCCCAGAAATCGGAGACCAAAAAGACGGTCGCTTTGCGTTTCAGCACCGACCCCAATAGCCGCAGAGGCTCGTTGATGTCCGTACCGTGGCCTTCGGGGGTGAAGGTGAGCAGTTCTCGAATCAAGCGCAGCACATGGCTTTTGCCCTTGGCCGGCGGGATGAATTTTTCCACCCGGTCGCTGAAGAGCACCAGGCCAACTTTGTCCTTGTTGGCGATGGCTGAAAAAGCGAGCACGCCACAGAGTTCGGCCGCCACTTCAACCTTCGTGCGTTCACCGGAGCCGAACCAACCGCTGCGGCTCATGTCCACCACCAGCATCACGGTCAGTTCGCGCTCTTCCTCGAAGAGTTTTACAAAGGGATCACCCGTGCGCGCGGTCACGTTCCAGTCGATGGAACGGATGTCATCACCAGCGACGTACTCGCGCACCTCGCGGAACTCCATGCCGGTGCCCTTGAAGACCGAATGGTACTCGCCGGAAAACACCTCTTCGACAAGGCGGCGCGTCCTGATCTCAATGCGCCGCACCGAGGCCAGAATTTCCGGTGGAATGGAAGTGCCGGTTCTTTTGAACGCCATATTGTCTAGGGCACTTCGATGTTGTCCAGCAACGCCGATACGATGTCATCGCTGCTGAGGTTTTCGGCTTCGGCTTCATAAGTGACCAGAATGCGGTGGCGTAAAACATCGTGCCCCACGGCTTTGACATCCTCAGGGATGACAAATGCCCGCCCCTTCAACAGCGCCCGGGCGCGCGACAGTTGCGTCAGCGCCAACGTCGCTCGCGGCGAAGCGCCCCAGGAAATCAGCGGCCCCAGATCCAACCCCGCTTCTTCGGGATCCCGGGAAGCAAAAACGATGTCCAGGATGTAGCTCTTGATCTTGTCGTCCACAAATACCGAACCCACGGCCTGCCGCATTTCCGAAATCATCTGGGCGTCGATCACCTTGTCAACGTCAGGCAAAGAGCGTCCCGCCATGCGGTCCAGCACCAGGCGCTCTTCGTCCTTGGTGGGATAGCCCACCCGCAGCTTGAGCAGGAACCGATCAACCTGAGCTTCGGGCAAAGGATAAGTGCCCTCTTGCTCGATGGGATTCTGGGTCGCCAGCACCAAAAAGGGATCGGCCATGGGGAAAGTCTCGCCACCGATGGTCACTTGGCGTTCCTGCATGGACTCCAGCAGCGCCGCCTGCACTTTGGCCGGGGCCCGGTTGATTTCGTCAGCCAAAATGATGTTGGCAAAAATTGGTCCGCGCTTGACGGTGAACTCGCCCGTATCGCGGTTGTAGATCGTGGTGCCGGTGATATCGGCGGGCAACAGATCGGGCGTGAACTGAATGCGCTTGAATTCTGTATCTACGGTGCGGGCCAGGGTGCTGACTGCCAGTGTCTTGGCCAGGCCGGGCACGCCTTCGAGCAGAATGTGGCCACCGG
>JADGEP010000435.1 GCA_016744275.1 Candidatus Krumholzibacteriia bacterium
CGCAAAGACAATAAACTCATCGATTCGGCGCTGGTCACGCGCGGACAAGGTATCGTCGGGATTATAGGTGCCAGCAATATCGGCACCACCACCGCCGCGCCCATCAAGGCGCGGCACCATGGCGGCAAACAACGAACGGCTGAGTCCCTGGGCACCACCCTGAACCGTGCCCACCGCCCCGGCCAGAATGTAAAAATGCAGCGCCGTGGTCATGAAAAATCCGCCGATGCTGATCAACAGGTAGACCGACAGTCCCCACAGAATGGCGTGACGAGGGCTGGTCCGCTCTGCCAAGCGGCCAAAAAGCAGCGAACAGGGAATGCCGATCACCTGGGTCAGGACCAGCGCCCCGATCAGGTCGGTCATGCCGATGCCAATTTCCGAACCGTAGGCCGTCGCCATTTTGACGATGGTGCCGATGCCGTCATTGTAAATCCAGTAGGCACCCAGAAAAACCAACAACTGGCGGTATTGGCGAATGTCACGAAAGGTGCGCCCGAGTCGGCGAAAGCCCCGGGTCAGGATCGCGCCATTTTCGGTTGAAGCGACCACCGCCGGTTCCGGCACATGGCGCAATAAAGGCAGAGAGAACAGGCCCCACCAGATCGCCACACTCACATAGGACGCCCGGATCGCAAATCCGGTATCGGGCATGCCGAACCAGTCGGGATGCATCACCCACATCAGGTTGAGAATCAGCAATAGGCCGCCGCCGGCATAGCCCAAGCCATAGGCCTGGGTCGAAAGGCGGTCCATGTCTTTGCCGCTGGCCAGGCTGGGCAACAATGATTCGTAAAAAATGATGGAAGCGGCGAAACCAAAATTGGCGCCCATGAAGAGCAAAGCCGCGGTGCGCCAGGCGGCCGGGCCCAAGGTGGCAAACAAGGCGGTCAGTAGCACACCCAATCCCGCAAATACGGCCAACAACTTTTTGCGGCCGCCGGATTCATCTGCCATCGCCCCGAGGATCGGTGCCGTCAGGGCCACCAGCAACAACCCACCGGCGGTGACATAGCCCCACAGCGCGGTCGCTTCAGCGCCAGTGCGGCCACCGGCCTGGGCCAGTTCTCGAAAAAAAGGGGGAAAAAGTGCGGCCATGACCGTGGTGGCAAAGGCCGAGTTGGCCCAGTCGTACAGGCACCACGCCCGGCGGGCGCGCTTCTTGTCGGGGGGACGATGCGCCTCGTTTGTGCTCTTACCAGTAATACGAAACGCCTGCCTGCGGGATCACTTTGATGTCGCCACTTTTACCCAGATGAGCAAAGTAGGCTTCGACTTTCCAGGCCCAACGGCGGCCCTGCAAATACTCCAGCCCCACTCCGCCACCGAGATTCCAGTTTTCCTGGAGGTCGTGGGCATCCTCGCCATTGGCGGCCGAACCTACGGTTTCCTTGTGGTAAAAATAGCCCGTGCCCGCGCTGACAAAGATGCGGGTGCGTTGGTCTTGACGCAGGATGTAGTTCAGATTGAAGCCCAGGTTGTGGCGCTGTTTATCCGCCGTATGCCACACGCCACCCGCCGCCTGAAAATACAACCACCAGCGCAGCGGTGCTCGGAACGCCAGGCCATGACCGCCTACCTGACCATAGTGCAGGCCAATCGCGCCCTGCAAGGGGTCGCCCGTATTGTTCCAGTCGATGGCGCCGGAATCCTGGGCCGTAGCCATGGTTGTGCCCAGAAAGGCTGCACAAAGAACCAAAATTGCACCGCACGCCAATCGGCTCACAGGCACCAGTTTGCCCGCAGGCATCCAGGCCGAGATATTTTTACACAGCTTCATCGCTCCATCTTTCGACTCGGGTCAGCATCCTGCTCTGCCTCCATGATGCTACATGGCAGGCCCTCGGCACAACCCCGATTTATTGATCACACCGATTAAAGCGGCCTTGTCTCGAAAAATGAAGAATGGTGCGCCGGTGTTCCAGCAGGACGCCTCTGCCGCTATCTGACAAAATGTTGGCGCCCAGCCCGGACCGGGGCCAACTTGTACCCTAGATCTTCGTCGGTCGGTCTTCGTCGGCCGATCTTCCGCACCCGATCCCACAAAGTGAGCCTCCATGAAGCGCGCCCTCATCGTCCTTCTGTCCCTGGCAGGAGTCCAAACAGCCCTGGCCCACGGCATTTCCGCCGCCGACCAACAGTCGATGATTGGCGGCGGCAATCTCGAGTTCATCAAACTCGGCGCCAGCCACATGCTGACCGGATACGACCACCTGCTCTTTCTCTTTGGGGTCATCTTCTTTCTCGACAAATTTCGCGACATCACGAAATTCATCACGGCCTTCACTTTGGGCCATTCCATCACCCTGATTTTTGCCACTTTCGTGGGCATCTCAGCCAACTATTACCTTATCGACGCGGCCATCGCCCTGACGGTTGTCTACAAGGGCTTCGACAACCTCGGCGGCTTCCAGAAATACCTGAAAATGGCGTCGCCCAACCTGCTGGTGCTGGTCTTCATATTTGGGCTGGTGCACGGATTTGGCCTGTCGACCCGCCTGCAACAATTGCCGCTGGGTGAAGGCGGCCTATTGCTGAAAATCCTTTCGTTCAATCTGGGTGTGGAATTGGGCCAGATCGCCGCTTTGACCGTGATGCTTTTTCTGCTGAAGGCCTGGCGCCATCGCCAATCATTTGCGCGCTTCAGTACGGTCTCGAACGTCGGCCTGGTCCTCGCTGGTTTTCTGCTCTTTGGCTACCAGATGATCGGCTACGCCAACGACCGCGGCGGCGTTGCAGAAGACATGGCCCCTGCCGAAGCACAAGCGGTGGCCTGGACTGATATCACCAACATCACCATCCCGGCCAACAGCGGCTTGGAATACAAATTTCAGATCGAGCAGGGACAGCCGCTCGCTTACACCTGGGAAACCAACGGCACCGCCCTCTACTTCGATTTTCACGGCGATCCGGTCGACGCCAAATCCGGTGAATTTGTATCATTTGAAGAAGCCACCCTCAGCGAGTCGGCCGGCCAATTGACCCTGCCCTTCACCGGGGCCACCGGCTGGTACTGGCAAAACGAAACCGACACTGCGGTGGAAATTGTCCTGAAGACTCGCGGCGAATATGAAGTGATTGGCGTGCCCTGATCGGGGCGCTTTAGCCCAACGCAACGATGGTTCCGAAACCGAGCCCATTCAACAACGCGATGACGACGCCCAGGACGGCAAATATC
>JADGEP010000436.1 GCA_016744275.1 Candidatus Krumholzibacteriia bacterium
GGTCGGCACCGTGATGGGCACGGCGGCCTACATGAGCCCCGAGCAGGCGCGGGGTAAGGAAGTCGATCGTCGGGCCGATATCTGGGCCTTTGGCGTGATCCTCTATGAGATGCTCACCGGCAAGCAGTTGTTCCTGGGCGAGACTGCCAGCGATACCCTGGCCGGCATCCTGAAATCAGAGCCCAAGTGGGACGATCTGCCCTCCGATCTGCCGTACCAGCTGGATCGTGTGCTGAGGCGTTGCCTGGCCAAGGATCCGCGGCAGCGGTTGCGGGATATCGGCGAAGCACGCGTGCGTTTGGAAGACCCCGAGGCCGAGTCCGGGCTTTTTTCAGGGCCGATCCACGCCGTGACCGCCCCCACCGTCTCAAGCCGCGGCAAACGAATACTACCCTGGGCGCTGGTGGCCATCTGTGCGGTGGCTGTCGGTTGGTTGCTGTGGCGATCGCCCGTTGCGTCCCAGGAAGGCGCCCTGTTTGAGGCCATGCCGGCGCCTGAAGATGCCATTTTTCACCTCCTTGGCTCCTACCCTGGGCCCCCCGAGGTTTCCCCGGATGGCAAGCGGGTTGTATTCAGCGGGGTTGATATGGAAGACCATACCGTCCAACTCTACATGCGGTCGCTGTCCGACGAGAGTTCTGTCGCTATGGCTGATACCAAAGAGGCTCAATATCCCTTTTGGTCGCCCGACGGAATGTGGGTGGGCTACTACGCTCGCAATGAGGGCCTGATGAAAGCTCCGGTCAACGGCGGACCGCCCCAGTTTGTCTGCGCCGCCGGAAACGGCAAGGGTGGCGCCTGGAACCAGACTGGCGACATGCTGCTGACCACCGACTACAACACCTCGATTTTCACGGTGAAGGACACCGGTGGCGACCTGCGGGCGGTGACGAATCTGGAACAGGACCTGGGCTTCAACTCCCATCGCCATCCCCAATTCATGCCCGACGGCCGGCACTTTATCTACTTTGCCCGTGGAGCCGGCAAAGCACTGCCAGAGATCCGTTTCGCCAGCCTGGATGACACCACCCATACGGTGATCGTCAATTCGAAGCTGATGGGCTATTACGCCTCCGGGTCTCTTTTGCACGTCACTCATGGTGATCTGGTGGCTCAGCCCTTTGACCCCAAAACGGGCCTGCTAACCGGCGTGCCGACGCCCCTGGTTCAGGATGTGCAGGTCATTTCGGGCGCCGCCAAAGGCGCGTTCTCCGTTTCAACCGAGGGAACTCTCACTTACCTGCGAGGCAACTCCACTCAGCAAGCCACCCTCACCTGGCGTGATCGCAGCAACCAGGAGATTCAGCAGGTCGGTGACCTGGCAACCTATGACCTGGTGGCCCTGGCGCCTGATGGTCGCAGCGCCGCCGTCGGGATCGTCGATCCCCAGGCGGGCACTTTGGATATCTGGATCATGGATCTGACGCGAAACTTCATGACTCGATTCACTACCGACGTGGCCGATGACTTTGACCTGGTCTGGAGCCGGGACAGCCGCAGTTTGTATTTCGCTTCGGACCGGGGCGACGGAGTATCGGTCTACTTCAAGGAAATCGGCAGCCCCAACGCGCCGGCTGAAATTTTCGACGGTGATCCCACGTTCCGCTTGTGGGACATTTCCGCCGACGGCCAGACCATCCTCTATTCCACCGGCGGAAACAATTCGGGCATGGATCTTTGGGCCGCCGGCCTGGACGGAACCAGCGAACCTCGGCTAGTGCGTGGCACGCCCGAACACGACTCCATGGCGCGGTTTTCACCGGATGGCCGCTGGCTGACTTTTACTTCCCTGGAATCCGGCGAATCCCAAGTGTATGTGGCCCCCTGGCCGTCGATATCGCCTCTGACCCAGGTCTCGACCACGACCGGCTTGTGGTCGGCCTGGTCCAAAGACGGCAATGAACTCATCTACCATGAAATGTCGGGGCGCCTGATGGCCGCACCCATGACCGTTGAAGACGGCCGGATGCTGATCGGACCCTCCAAGTTCCTATTCGAATTAACGGCGCCAGTCATTGAAGGGATCCGGTGGTCCGTCACCGCCGATGGCGAAAAATTCCTGACCGTCAATACCAATAGCGCCGACGCGCCCAGCTATTGCAATCTGGTGCTGAACTGGCCGGCTTTGGTCGCCAAGAAGTAGGAACGAGCCGACCATAATGTTACGCCTACTCACGATCTTTATCTTGCTGGCCGCCGCATCAACTGGCTACGCCGGGGATAACGAACCGCCTGAACAATTTGTCGTGCCATCTGAGATATGCCGGGAATACTTCCTGGTCCCGGTCAACCTCGCCCCCCGGAAAGACCGCCCTGCCGAGCGCACGCTCTGGTTCCTGTACGACACCGGGGCCGAGATTTCCCACGTCGACCCCAGCAGTGTCGAGCGGGCCTCGGGCACCAAGGTGAAAGCTGGCCAGTGGGCCGTCATTCGGGATGCGGCAGCCGGACCGGTGAAGTTCAAGAAGCTGCGGGCCAAGGTGAGCAATCTGGATCATATTTCGCGGGCCCTGGGCCGGGAAATCGACGGCATCCTGGCTTACGATTCATTCCCCGGTTTTTTGCTGACCCTCGATTATGAGCAAGACGAAATGCGACTTGTTACCGGACAACTGCCCAAACCTGACGGCCAGGAAATATTCAGCATCAAGGGACCGGACAAACGGCCTTGGCTGGAAATTGAGTTTCCGCGCCGCAAACGGCGGATGCTCATCGACAGTGGCGCCGGTGTGTCCGGACTGGTGGTGAACAAGTTGGATCGCTACGAAACCACGGCCGAGCCTTTGATCTCAGGCGCTTCTTTTCGGCTCAAAAAGATCGAGATGAGATCTTCGGCCCGCCTGGTGGGAAATGCCTACCTCGGGCCTCATGTCTTGCTCCAGCCAACGCTTCAATCGACGCCCCGTTCTGAGTTGATCGGGGGCCAGGTCATGCGGCATTTCAATTGGACTTTTGATCTGAAAAAAAAGAGGGTTCGCATTGAGCGGCATGAGCCCGAAACGCCCATCACTTTTGAGTCGATAGTCGCCCACGGCATGATTCTGGAAATGCATCCGCGCGGATTTCGAATCAGGTCGGTGGTGGCCAAGACTCCGGCCGCCCTGGTGGATTTGCGTGAGGGAGATGTGATCACCCATTGGAATGGGCTGCCCATTGGTC
>JADGEP010000437.1 GCA_016744275.1 Candidatus Krumholzibacteriia bacterium
GACAAATTACATTGCCTGTGGGCAGAAAATGACATTCCACACCTCCAACGCCAGCTCCGGGTTGCTCGAAGTCGCCCTCGACGCCGTGCCTGCTCCAGGCGACACCGTGCGCATTGGCGTCGGATCCTGGGGCGCGGTGACACCAACACGCACCCAACTCGTATTCACCGACAGCAATATTGCCCGACTGAGTTACTCAGTGGGAACCAGTGGGACGTCAAATTTGGGCGGCGTGCGTATTTTTGCTCCAGGCGTGATTGCCCCACCTGCGACCGGCGAATTCCATGAGGCCAGGATCCTGCACAGGCCCCTTCCACAGACAGACTCCGATTACTGCGTCGCGTGTTTTATCTGGATCTATGCCCTCGGTGGTGACGGAGACCTTTGCGGCATTCTCAATTGCGGACTCACCGTGGGGTGCGGCGACAACGCCAAAAGTGCCGGCTCTGTCCAATCGGATATCGACCTGATGCGCCGGTACCGCGATGAGATCCTGGCGATCAGCAATGAAGGCCTCGCGATTTCTGACCTGTATGATGCCATGGGATATGGCTTGATCTCGGCCTACCTCAGCAATCCCAATCTGGGCGGTGACTTTGCTGCCACCCGCAACAGTTGGTTCCCGGCCTTGATCAACTTGCTCGATGGCGACGGTTTGATGCCGGTCTCAAGCCAGATGCAATCCGACCTGACGGCTTTGCTGGACAATCTGGTGGCGGCTGCCGACACGGAGTTGGCCAGCCAACTGGCTGATTTGAGGAGCGCTGCGGACCTGGACGCTCTGACAGGAAAAACGGTTAGCATGGCCAATGCCCAATTCACCGCCGGTGGCGCAACGCCGGTCGAAGGCACTTCCTGGGGAAGTCTCAAGGCGCAATTCCGTTGAGCCCCTACAGGGGCTAGTCCGTAATCGCCCCTCGGGCTTTTAATATGTATTTCGCGCGATCCAGGGGGCTTATGCCACGGTAGGGCGTTGTTTCGCCCAGCTCCAACGCACACGGCTCGTACCCACACAGGCGGGTGAAAATTTTGGCCTTGCCACCACTGCGTGACGCCAGTTGCACCGGGTAATCCAGCGATGTGGCCGCAGGGATCTGACCCGCCAGGGCAAACCTATTGCCTTGCATTTCGGGCGCGCCAAAACGGGCTCGCAGCCGGGACAGATCACTGGAGATGCTGCCCAACAATTCCTGAGGCGCGCTGATGCGGAAATCCAGAACGGGCTCCAACAGCGTGGTGCCCGTTTCCACCAAGCCGTTCATCAGGGCCATCGGCGTGGCGATTTTGAAGTTGCCCGGCCGCGAATGAACCGGATGGTCTTCGCCCTCAACCAACGTGATTTTCAGGTCTGTGACTTCCCAACCCTTGGTTCCCTGGCGCAGGGCATCGTGGATGCTTTGCTGCACTTCGTTTTGGTACTTCAGGGCAACATCGTTCACCCCGATTTTTGATGCGTATTGCACCCCACTGCCCGCAGGCAAAGGTTCGATGTGCAGCTTCATGATGGCCCAACAGGGCTTGGGCATCCAGTAGCGCTCGAAACCAAATCCGGCCCGGCTTGGGGTTTCCTTGTAGATGATCGTTGGGCTGGAGAAGACAGCCTTCAGCTTGAACCTCGCCAACAGCACCGCCTCCAGCACTTCGATCTGGATCCAGCCGGTGATTTTCAGATGCAGCTCGCGCTGGTCGGGCAGGAATTCCAAACCCAGCATCGGGTCTTCGGCGGTCAGCTCGCTAAGCGCGCTGGACAGCCTCGAAAAATCCGTTTCGTTCGCCGGCTGAACCATGACCGTCAACAAGGGCGCCGCCAGGCTGCACGCTGCGGGAACGTGCTGATCCGAACCCAGGACATCTCCCACGCCTGCACTGGAAAGGCCACAGACAACTCCGATATCCCCCGCGACCAGGATCCGCATGTCTTCGTATTTCCGCGTGTGCATTTTTTTAATTTGGCTGACTTTTTCGGTCAGTCCTTTTGTGCGGTTGGCAATGCTATCGCGGGTTGAGATCGTGCCGCTGAAGACCCGTACGCCAGCGATCTTGCCGAGCTTGGTATCATGATCGATGCGATAGATGATCGCCGACAAGGGGTCGTCATTGCCATGGGACGGCCCAGGCAAATACCGAATGATGGCCTCCAGCAGGAAGGGAATTCCCAAGCCATTTTTGGCCACTCCCAACAGGACCGGATAGTATTCGCAAGCCCCCGTTGTCTGGGCCAGGATCAGGTCCAATTCCGAGAATGGCAACACTGCACCATCCAAAAAACTAGCCACCAGGTCGTCGTCTTTTTCCGCCAGCGCTTCGATCAGTGCATTCAGTTCGCCGCTGGTGCCCTTGCCCGGCGTGTCATCCTCATCGGCCTGCCACAGCTGCCGCACAGCCGCCTCGGGCTCTCCCTCATTTTCCGGCAACTGCAACAGCAACGCGTTTTTGGTCAATTCGGTTGTGATTTCCGAAACGACCCTTAAAGCATCAGCGCCGATGCGGTCAATTTTATTGATGAAGAACAAAGTCGGGATGTTCATGGCCTGCAGCGCACCAAAAATGGTGCTGGTATGGGCTTGCACTCCTTCAACCGCACTGATCACCAGCACCGCGCAATCCAGCGCCTGCAGCGAGCGCTCCACCTCGCCGCAAAAATCAACGTGGCCGGGCGTATCGACCAGATTGATCCGTACTCCTTGCCACTCAAATGAGGCGCTGGCCAAACGCACGGAAATCCCGCGTTCCTTTTCCACGTTCATAGTGTCGGTTGTGGAGGTCCCTTTGTCGACCTTGCCCGCCGCTGGGATCGCACCGGCAAAAAAGAGCAATTGCTCGGTGAGAGTGGTCTTGCCAGCATCAACGTGGGCGAAGATTCCGACATTGCGGAAGGGAGTGTTCATGCCGGTCACTTGTCTCACGATCGGTCTGGTATTTCCGGCCTTGAATTCGGGGCTTCAGATGCCTTGGGGCCCGCTACTCGGTGGCCTTTTTCATTTTTTTGATCAGGCCAGGCAATTGTTTCACTGCAGCCCACTGCCGCATGGTCACCCTAGCATCATCGGCTGGCGTGCCCAGTATTTTTCGGCCGGCCTCGACATCCGTCCGAACCGTGGCATTGCCCCCGATTTGCACTCCGCTGCCCACCG
>JADGEP010000438.1 GCA_016744275.1 Candidatus Krumholzibacteriia bacterium
ACTGGCACCACGGCACCCATACCGCCGGCCTGATCGTTGGCGACGGCGCCATGGGCACCACCACCGGCGCGGCCCCAGGGGCTCAATTGATGGTCTTGCGTTCGGTGCCCGGCTACATGGCCGACATGGTCGAAGCCATGCAATTTGGCCTGGACAATGGCGTGCATATCTTCAGTATGAGCGCCGGCTGGACCCAACCGCCAGACGACGTGCGCACCGCCAACCGCTACAACGCCGAGTTGCTGCTCAGCGTGGACGTGCCCTGGATATGTGCGGCCGGCAATGGCGACAACGTCGGCGGACACCATCCTGTGCCGACCAACATCGCCAGCCCCGGCGATTGCCCCAGCCCCTGGTATGGGCCCAACGGTGGCCAGACTGCTGTCTTCACCGTCGGTGGCGTGGACATCGCCAACAACATCGGCACCACCAGCAGTTACGGCCCCACGGAGTGGAATACCACCAACCCCAACGATACCGTGGACTACCACGACTACCCCTATACGCCAGGACTGATGAAGCCCGACATCGCCGCCCCCGGCGTCAGCATCACCAGCACCACCGCCAACGACGCCTACGTCACTTACGACGGCACCAGCATGGCCTGCCCGCTGGTCACAGCTTCTTTCTGCCTGGCCATGGCCGCCACCCCAGGCCTGGCACCGGCTCAATTGGCCGAAATTTTCGAGACCACCGCCACCGACTTGACCACATCTCCGGCCACACCCGGCCGTGACAACTATTCGGGCGCCGGCTTGATCAACCTGCCCGCCGCGCTGGGCCAGACACCTTCCGAACCACCACTAACCCTGCAAATCACCAACCACGGCAATTTGCCGCTGATTTTTGGGGCCACCTACAACCCGGCCACCTGGATGCAGATCGAAAGCCCCGGCGGCTTCCTGGCTCCCGGTGATTCGCGAACTTTGAACGTGACGGTGGATCCGGCGGGATTGCCCGAAGGCACTTACGAGTCTTCCGTGATCTTCATGTCCAATGACCCTAAAAGCGCGACCGTGCTGCCCGTGACGCTGATCTACGGCAGTTACGTGACCGGTGTCCCGGACGAGTTGCCCGGCGCCGCGGTCAAACGGCTGGAAAATTATCCCAACCCTTTCAACCCACGCACGGTATTGCGTTTTAGCACACCTCAATCCGGGCGTGTGCAGCTGGAAATTCACGACCTGCGTGGGCGCCTGGTGCGCCGCTTGATCGCCACGGAGTTGCCCGCCGGCAACCACGAATTCCTGTGGGATGGCCAGAATGAACAGGGCAGTGCTGTCGCCAGCGGGCAATACTTTGCCCGCCTGACCGCGCCCGGTACCTCGCCCGTCAGCCGCAAATTGTTGCTGGTGCGCTGAGTACTCAGCGGTAGAGAGCCTTGACGGCGCCCCAACTGTATTCTTCGGTGGCGACCACTTCGGCCGATGGATTCCAGGCCACCAAAAATGTCGTGTCCCGGTTTTCGCTGTAGAACGTATCGGAATCGTTACCCAGCATGAGCCGTCCGGGCACCCGATTGATGTCTGTGGCCGCCCAGCCATAGGCCTCCACACCGGCGTCGATGCGCACTGATAACAGCCCTGCGGCCAAGCCCAGTTGCTGCGCAGTAAAATCAAACACCACCCATTGGAAATTGAATCCCGAACCCAGCACACTCTGAGCCGACGCGATCACCTGGTTCGTATCATCCAGCAATGTGCAAATCAGGGGTTCACCGGCAGCCAAAGGCGCCACACCGTTAAAACTGAAAAAATCGACTTTGACCATGAATTCCACCCGCAGGAAGTGGCCCGCACAGTCGGTGGTGAATTCCTGCCCCACCCAACTGTGTTGTCCCGCGGTGTTGAGGCCAAAATATTCGAATTCCGATTGGGAGGGATTGGACCAGCCGGTCAGGCATTGAGCCGCAGCGGCCTGAGGTAAAACCAAGGCAAGAGACAGCAGGCAGGAAACGGCCAAAAGTCTTTGTCGAGCAATCATGTTTTCCTCCATATTTGAGACAAAACCACACTCTCAAAATACGGAACTTTTTCCCGGTGTTGAAGTTTTTCGGCCTTTGCGCTTATATTGAGCGCTCTTTTGAACATCCAATGAGCATAACATTCAACCCCTGAGGAGTCTTCGCGATGATCGAAGTTCGCGGTATCTCGAAATCCTTCGGGACCATGCGCGCGCTCGACGACGTCTCGTTTCAGCTGGGCAAGGGCGAAATCCTTGGCTTTCTGGGACCCAACGGCGCCGGCAAGAGCACGACCATGAAGATCATCACCACCTTTCTGGCGGCCGACAGCGGCACCGTGAAAGTTGATGGGATCGATGTCCTGGAGAACCCCCTGGCGGTGCGCCATCGCATCGGCTATTTGCCCGAAAATGTGCCCCTGTATCTGGACATGAATGTGCAGGAATACCTGCGCTTCGTGGGCGAGGCCCGAGGCCTGTCCGGCAACAAATTGCGAGATCGCCTGGATTGGTGTGTCGAGGCCTGCGGCCTGACCTCTGAATTCAAGAAGACCATCGGCGAACTGTCCAAGGGGTACAAGCAGCGCACCGGCCTGGCCCAGGCGCTGATCCACGACCCCGACATTCTGATACTCGATGAGCCCACCAGCGGTTTGGATCCGTTGCAGATCATGGGCATTCGCGAGCTGATCAAAAGCCTCGCTGGCGCCAAGACCATCATCTTCTCGACTCATATCCTGCAGGAAGTCAGCCCCGTCACCGACCGGGTTGTGGTCATCAACGAAGGCCAGATCATTGCCGATGGTGATGTGAATGAATTGGCTCGCGAAGCCATGAAGACCAACCGGGTCTTTGTGGGCGCGCGGCAATTTGGCGATGCCGTGGAAACAGACCTGCGCGGCTTGCCCGAAGTCAGTGAAGTGACGCCGGCCGCCAAGCCCCATGAAGACGGCTGTCGCTTCGAAGTGCGTGGACCCTTCGGACAGGACCTCGTCGGCGCCATCGACCGGTTGGCCCGCGAGAAATCCTGGGAGTTGACCGAATTGCACGAAGCCACTTTCAGTCTCGAAGACACGTTCATCGCCCTGACCCGCCACGCCCGCGAGAATCGGGAGGTGACCTCATGACCAACAGCA
>JADGEP010000439.1 GCA_016744275.1 Candidatus Krumholzibacteriia bacterium
GCTGGGTACGGGGACGGCAGTGCGGTGCCAAGCGGCGGTCGGGGGTTGATCCGACCGCCGCGTTTTGCTATCCTTGTGGCCTGCGAACCCGTTGTTTTGTCAGCATCTGCGTGAAAGGCCCTGGCATCAAATGAAGAAAACCATTGCCCGCAATGGCAAGGCGTTCATGGCCAACGCCCTGTTTTGGGCCCGCCGCACCTTTGTGGAAAAAAGCCTCGACCCTCGGCAGAATTCGACCCTGATCTCATGGGCCACCTACAGCCCGTGGCTTTTGGACCAAGAGTTCCAGGACACCCACGCTGTGATCAAGGACCGCACCCTGGTCGACCATTACCGCTGCTACGAATTGTGGCATTTGCTGGCTCAAACCAGCCACCTGGAAGGTGACGTGCTGGAAGTCGGCACCTGGCGTGGCGGCACCGGCTGCCTGCTCGGCAAACGCGCCCACCTGCTGGGCCTGCATTCCGAAATTTTTCTCTGCGATACTTTTGCAGGAGTGGTCAAGGCCGGCGAGGCCGATGCCAACTATGGCGGCGGCGAGCACGCAGACACCTCCGTCCCAATTGTTGAAGGTTTGGCCCGCGACCTGGGCCTGGACAACATCCGCATCCTCCAGGGCATCTTTCCCGAAGACACCGCCCACCAGATCACTGATCGCAAATTCCGCCTGTGCCACATCGACGTGGATGCCTATCAATCGGGCAAGGATATCCTGGAATGGGCTTGGTCGCGAATGCCGGTTGGCGGCGTGGTGGTCTTTGATGACTTTGGCTTTCCCAGCACGACCGGCATCACCAAACTCGTGCACGAATTCGAAGGCCTGAGTGATCGCATCTGCGTGCAGAACCTGAACGGCCACGCGGTGTTTGTCAAAACGGGCTAGAAGCTGACTCCGAGGCCCGTAAATGTGCTCCAGTCGGTGCGTTTGACACCCTCCGGCGGCCGCGCATTGTCCTGCACCCCCGCGCCCACTTTCAGGTCCACCTGCCCACTTATCTGCACGGTCAAAGTCAGATTCCCCACGGCCCGGGACGCCGAAAAATCGCTGAACAAAGGCTGCCAGAAACCCACCGCATCCAGCTTCGTATTGGCGCTCAACTGGCGGGCCACATGCAGGAAGGTCGAGAGGCGACCACGGCTGAGATGTCCGGCTTCTCCCTTCAACCTTTCGATTTCCAACATCGCTGTGGCGCCAACGGCCACCGCGCCTTTGGCATCCCGGGTGAAGTCGTATCGAGGCCCCAGTCCCACGAGCCAGCGCGAGTTTAACCTCTGAAACGGATTGTGTTGAATCTGAACGAACGAAACTGTGCTCCAAGGCCCAGACCATTGGCGATTGTGCCGCATATGGGCGACCAGATTGCGGGCGGTTTCGACGTTGTTGCTCTCCCGGTAGCCGCCCGAAAGCTGCAGGCGTACCCGATCCCGGTCCGCCTGCCAGCGCACTTGAGCACCCGTTTCAATGAGGAATTGCTCAGTATTTCCACCGCTGCCGGACATCAAACCATCAACGCGCCCGGACCAACCGGGTTCGTCAGAGGTATTGGACTCCAGGGCGTTGAGAATGACGCTGGCGTGGGTAGGTGTCACCGCCCAAACCCATGAGAGCAAGCAGGTCACAACAAAAAGTCGGTGGGCAATTGCGGGCATGGTGCACTTCCTGTGGCGGCTAGGTTGCAGTTTCAAGAATCAGGGAACAGGCATTGTAGACGATCATGACCCCAAACAACACCCCCGAGAGGTTCTCCACGCCTCAACGGCGCCGGGTCACCCTTTTGCAGCTCAAACTTGGGCTCAATGTGGAGCTTTGGGAATACAAGGCAATCCACTATAGTTGGGCAATCGTTTGCGTATTTCAACGCTGGGCCATCGGTGCCCGGCGCTCATCCGTTCCCGGGAGATGGTCATGAAACGCCCCGCCCTGATGGTGCTCTTTGGTTTGCTGGTGGCAACTTCGATTTTGATGGGATGCAACGACAAGGGTACGCCTGAATTGGATGAATTGGTCACCATGATGACCGGCTCTTTCAGCAGCCAGGCCCAGGCCGAAGCGGACACCAACTTTTTTGACATCCGCCTGGAAATGAAGCCCATTTGGCAGGACAAGGTCGACCCCGGCCAGGGCCACTACCTCTATGTCGAGCAGGCTGCAGGATGGGCGTTGGACAAACCCTATCGCCAACGGGTCTATCATGTCACCGACGCCGGGGACGGTGTATTCAGCAGCATGGTCTACGCCCTGCCCGACCCCGATGCCGCTATCGGAGCCTGGAAGCTGGACGCCCCTTTGGCTGACCTTGTGCCGGCCGATCTGATCGAACGCGAGGGCTGTGCGGTCTATCTCGAACGGCAAGCAGATGGCAGCTATCAAGGATCGACCCGTGAAAAGGAATGCACCAGCACCCTGCGCGGCGCCACCTACGCCACCAGTGAAATCACCATCGCCAGCGATCAGGTGCTGAGTTGGGACCAGGGCTGGAACGACGCCGGCGAACAGGTCTGGGGCGCCGAGATCAGCGGCTATGTCTTCCTGAGGACCGTTCACTAGTAAATTGTGAACTCGGCACAAAACGGGCGGCGGTTTTCTAACAGCGGCATTATCCTTATCAGGACATAAGGAGTCTGCTTTAACTGTGGACAGAAACCGCCCCCGCTCCCGAGGACTGAATCATGATGCGCATGGAACGCTCTCTGGCCCGCCTGACTGCCATTGCCCTGCTTATGCTGGCCACCGCCACCACGGCGGCGGCCGAATGGCAAGGTTCGATCGATACCACCGACGGCATCACCACCATCACCAATCCCGAATCACCCGCCTATGGCCAAGTCAGCCAGGAATTACTCGAGCAATGGCGCCGCGGCGAGGATGATGACGACCTGTTTTTCGGCACCATCGCCGAATTTCTCCACGACGATGAGGGCAACATCTACCTCTTGGATGGACAGCTCTCGGAAATTCACGTTTTTGATACCGAAGGCGAGCTCGTTCGCACCATAGGCCGTGAAGGCGAAGGCCCCGGCGAATTCCAGAACGGTGCCGACATGTTCTGGGCCCCAGATGGCCAAATCGGCGTGGTGCAGGCC
>JADGEP010000043.1 GCA_016744275.1 Candidatus Krumholzibacteriia bacterium
CAATGAAGATTTGATCAAACAGGTTGATGTGGTCATCGCCTTCGGTGGCGACGGGACCATGCTGCGCGCGGCAAGAGTCCTGGGCCAGTCTGGCGTTCCTTTGCTCGGGGTCAATCTGGGCTCGCTGGGATACCTGACTGATGTACCCATCGAAGAACTGGTGGCCGCCATGACCGATTTGCTGGCGGGAAATTTTCACCTCGACGCCCGCTCCCGAGTCTATTGCAGCGTGTGGCGTGATGGCGCGAGAATCGCCAGCAGCAGTGCGCTGAATGACCTGGTGGTGAACATGGGACCGTTGCCGCGTGCGTTGGACATGGAGCTGTTCATGGACCAGGATTCGTTGGGTCGATTCCTGGGCGACGGCATCATCATCAGCACGCCGACGGGCAGCACGGCCTACAATCTTTCGGCGGGCGGACCGATCTGCCAGTCCACAGTTCCTTGTCTTCTGGTGGCGCCCATTTGTCCGCATAGTCTGGGTATGCGTCCGCTCATTGTTGCCGACGACACGGAAATCGAATTGATCCTGCACGAGACCGGCGCCGGTGCCATCTTGACCGCCGACGGGCAAAAGACCCACGTCCTGGCCGATGGTGATCGTTTGAGTTTCAAGGAGGCCCACCAGGAAGTGGTGCTCGTGAAATTTCCCCACAGCAGTTTTTATCGGGTCATGCGGCACAAGCTCAACTGGGGCGGACCGCAACGCCGGATCAGCGAGGGCTCCTGATGCTGCACGAATTGCGGGTCGGGCATCTGGCCCTGGTCGATGACCTGAACCTCACTTTAGCTGCCGGCTTGACCATGCTGACGGGCGAGACCGGTGCTGGCAAATCTCTCATCGCTGGAGCGTTGTCGTTTCTCACTGGCGTGAAAGCCGACCGCGGGTTGATCCGGGAGGGTGAAGACCTGGCCTGGGTCGAAGGTGTGTTTGACTTGGGCGACCGGCCTTTGACCGTGACCTGGTTGGGCACCTTGGGAGTGCGGTTGGGTGCAGATGGAATCCTGGTTTTGCGCCGGGAAATGCGTCGTGAGGGCCGCGGACGCGTGCTGATCAACGGCTTGGTTTCGTCCCTGGCATTGTTGGAACAAATTGGCGGGGCTCTGCTCGCTATCCAGAGCCAGGACCAGCAGCGGCTGTTGAGTCGCCCCTCGTTTGCGCAGGAATTTTTGGACGATGTGCTGGGCCTGGAGCCGCAATTGAAGCATTTGACTGCCGCCCGGGAAAACTGGAATAAGCTGGAAGCCGAACTGACGCGGCGCCGCCAAGAGGAAGATTTCGCTCGCCAACAACTCGAAATGTGGCAGTACCAACACCGCGAGTTGAGCGGAATGGGCCTGGACCTGGCTGAAGAACCCCATCTGGCCGAGCAGCTGTCTTTCGCTCGCAATGCCAGAGCGCTGTTGGAAGGCGCCGGCAAGGCCTTGGCCCACCTGACCGAGGGCCAGGCCAACGCGAGGCAGTTGCTGGGCGCGGCTGAAGGGGCCTTGGCTCCGGTGGCGTCAAAGAGTCCGCGCATCGCCACGGTGTTGGGTGAAATCGAAGACGCCGAAGCGATGGTCTCGGAAGCTGCCAAAACCTTGGAGCGGTTTCTCGATGGCGCGGAAGTGGACCCGTCGCGACTTGATGAGATGGAAGAGCGCAAGGCCCAATACGAAGATCTGCGCCGCAAATATGACCGTGATGTGGCTGGCTTGATTGAGCTGCAGGTGGTCTTGGGTGAACGCATATCGCGGCAACAGGTGGCGGCGGCGGATATTGAAGAATTGACAATGGCTGTGGCCGAAGCAGGCGCAGCGGTTGGTGCTGCGGCGGCCGAGTTGCGGTCCCGGCGAACCGACGGGGCGGCCCGCGTGGCAGCCCAGGCTTGCGAATTGATCCGTCCTTTGGCTTTGCCGGAGATATCCCTGGAATTTGCGGTGACGCCGCGTCTCTCATCTGAGGGTGGGGTCGAAGTCGAGGGACAATTGTGCCGCGTCACCGCAGCGGGTGCTGACGAAGTCCGGTTGCTGGCCCGCACCAACCGTGGAGAAAAAGGCGGGGAAGTGGGACACATCGCTTCGGGAGGCGAAAAATCGCGCATTTACCTGGGTTTGTCCGTTTTGGCCGGGCACCAGGCCGAACAACCGCTGCTTCTATTTGATGAAATTGATGCGGGCCTGGGTATGGACAATGCCATCCCGGTGGCTGGTTTGCTGGCTGATCTGGCGGGACGTGGGCAGGTGCTGTGCATCACCCATTTGGCAACGGTAGCAGCTCGCGGTGCCGCTCACTTGAAGGCGTTCAAGGAAGTGGTTGGAGACCGCACCGTATTGACAGTTGGCCCGCTCAATGGTGAAGAGAGGCTGGCTGAGATTGCTCGGCTGCTCGGAGGCGAGGCCGCCGAAGCCGATGATGGTTCCGGCAGTCGGGTTGCTTACGCGAAACAGTTGTTGGCCCGGGCCTGATGGCCGTGAGCCAAGTCGGTGAAGATAGACATGTTATTTGACGCGGAGAGGTTCATGGACCATACTTTCGCGTCACGGATCAGTTTTATGGTGCGCCCGTAGCTCAGCTGGATAGAGCGTCAGCCTCCGAAGTTGAAGGCCATGGGTTCGAATCCCGTCGGGCGTACCACCTAAATTTCCCGATCCGCCCCTCATTGTCTGTCCTTCCCGGCATTTAGTACCGATCAATCAACCAAAATGGTGCGGCGATGTTCTTGGTCCGGCTTTTTTTCCTGATTTTAGTGGGCATCACGGCTCGCCGGCTTTACCGTGCCTTCAAGGGCAAGTCGGCAGGCAAAGGGTTCGGGCAAAGCGAGACAGTCCATACGCCTGGCGCCGACCAAACGTCATCTGAGCCTTCGGATTTGACGGAACAGGGGATCGATGATGCTGATTTCGAAGAGATCCCGTAGGAAGTCGGAGGTCTTTGCGTCCCGCTTCCGCGAGGGCGGAGCGGACGATTTCCCTCTGCGCCAGTATCTGCGTTGCCGTGAAGATTTTTCGAGCGGACTGGTCCACACTTTGCTGACAGTCGCCTTTGCGGTGACCTTGGTCGTTTTTGCCCGCACACTCGGCAACTTGTTTGATAGCCACGGGGCGGACCTCAGTCCCATGTACAAGTGGTTTGCCATGGGGCTTATGGCCCTTTTTGTGCTTTCAGTTTTGCGCCGACTGTATTACAAAGTGATGGAATTGAGGGAGATCCGACAGGAAATGGCCCGGCTGCAGGCTGTGTTCAGGGAACCAGGGGACGACGAAGTCGAAATTTGACATCAATGGCGCCCCTTTTTCTGCCGAAGACTTTGAAAACAGAGAATTTGCGTTTCGCCCAATCAAGCGGTACGCCACACCGAGGTTCGCCACACGAAGTGGGGAACTGCCACTTTTGCCATGGACGAGGACAATAATGCAGGATCTGATCAGTAAATTGCAGAAGAAGGAAGCCCGCCTGGGTGTTTTGGGCCTGGGGTACGTGGGATTGCCTTTGGCAGTGGGTTTCGCCAAGGCCGGCTTTAAGGTGACGGGATTTGATCTGGATCAGGCCAAGGTCGACCAGGTCAATGCCTGCGAAAGCTACATCATCGACATCAGCAATGCGGAATTGGCCGAGACGGTTGGCAGCGGCAACCTGACTGCGACGACCGATTTCAGCAAGCTCAGCGATGTTGATAGTGTGAATATCTGTGTGCCGACGCCGCTGGGGAAAACCCGCGATCCGGATATCACCTATATTCAGGCTGCTGTGGGCTCCATTGCCGAGTGCATGCACTCCGGAATGCTGATCGTGCTGGAGAGCACCACTTATCCAGGAACGACTGAAGAAGTCATCATGCCGCTCCTAGAAGAAAAAGGATTCAAGGTGGGAGAGGACTTCTTCCTGGCCTTTTCGCCCGAACGGGTGGATCCCGGTAATCCGACCTTCAATACCATCAACATCCCCAAGGTTGTTGGTGGTGTGACGGCCAATTGCACCGAAGTGGCCCGCAACCTCTATGGGCAAGTCATGGAAACGGTGGTGCCCGTGTCGTCTGTGCGCGTGGCTGAGACGGTCAAGTTGCTGGAAAACACTTTCCGCAGTGTGAACATTGGCCTCGTCAACGAGATTGCGCTGATGTGCAGCGCCATGGACATCGATGTTTGGGAAGTGATTGAAGGGGCGGCCACCAAGCCCTTCGGCTTCATGCCGTTCTACCCGGGCCCGGGCCTGGGGGGCCACTGCATTCCCATCGATCCGTTCTATCTGTCCTGGAAGGCCAAGCTGGCCGGGTCCGAGGCCCGCTTCATCGACCTGGCCGGTCAGGTGAACGGCGCCATGCCCAAACACGTGATCAAGCTGGTGACCCGTGGCTTGAATGAACACCGCAAGGCTGTCAATGGCAGCAAGGTCTTGGTGGTCGGAGTCGCCTACAAGTCTGGCATTGATGATATGCGCGAGTCGCCCGCGTTGGACATTCTGGAAATGTTGAGCGAACGAGGCGCGGAAACCTCCTGGCATGATCCTCACGTTCCCAGCCTGCCCGGCGGCATCAACGGCACCCGTGTGCCCGAAATGACTCCTGAAGTGGTGGCCGGATTTGACGCTGTGGTTATTGTGACGACCCACGCGGAAGTCGACCATGAGATGTTGCTCGATAAGGGCCCCATCGTCATCGACACCCGAAATGCCTTGAAGGGGCATGTGTCCAAGAACCTGATCAAGCTGTAGCCACTGGACTGCCCGACCGCAGTAAAGGAATTGAATCGCATGAGCAAATATCTCGTTACCGGTGGGGCCGGCTTCATCGGCTCCCATTTGGCGCGGCATCTGGTTGCCGAGGGGCACGATGTGGTCGTGCTGGACAATCTCTCGACCGGTCGTAGGGAAAACCTCGACGACATCATGGAGAACATCCGGTTTGTCGAAGGCAGCATTACGGACATTGATACGGTGCGTGAGTGTTGCCAAGGTGTGGACTGCGTGTTTCACCAGGCGGCGTTGCCGAGTGTGCCGCGGAGTGTTGCGGATCCACTGATGAGTGACGAACACAATATTGGTGGCACGCTGCGAGTCTTCTGGGGCGCCCATCTGGAAGGCGTGAGGCGGGTGGTGTATGCGGCCAGCAGCTCCATCTATGGGGACACTGAAGAACTGCCCAAGCATGAAGGCATGCAGCCCAAGCCGATGTCACCCTATGCGGTGAACAAACGCGTGAGCGAGTTGTACGGTTCCGTTTTCAACAACCTCTATGGCTTGAGCACCATTGGCCTGCGTTACTTCAACGTGTTTGGTCCTCGCCAGGATCCGAACAGCCAGTATGCCGCCGTTGTGCCCAAATTCATCACAGCCTTTTTGCAGGGCGAGGCGCCCATCATTCATGGCGACGGAGGGCAGTCGCGTGACTTCACCTTCATTCAGAATGTGGTGGAAGCCAACGTGGCGGCGTGCAATGCCGACACCGAGGCGGGCGGCCGTTCGTACAATGTGGCCCTGGGCGGGCGCATTTCGGTGACGGATCTTTGCCTGCAGATCCGGAAGCTGCTCGATTCGCCCATCGACCCGGTTCACGAAAGAGACCGCGCCGGTGATGTGCGGCATTCCCAGGCCTCGGTCGAATTGGCACGGAAGTATTTGGGTTATGAAGGTTCGGTGAGCCTGGACGAAGGCTTGCAGCGCACCGTTGACTGGTATCGGGACAACGCCTAAAAAGAAGCACGGCGAATCACGGAGGAAACCATGCGCATCGAAACTGGACCGAAACTCTTGCAGAACAAATGGCGGCCCGTGGCCTGGATGGCGTTGTTGGCATTCATGCTCAATCCCATGTTGGTTGTGGCCCAGACGGCTGCCTCGGGTTCGGACTTGCTCAAACCTGCGGACCAACTGAAATTGACAGTGCCGGGCCGACCCGCTCTGGATCAAAATCTGGTGCTGGATGATTCCGGCCAGGTGACTATCGAGCCGGTCGGTGCGGTGCAGTTGGGTGGCATCTCGACCACCGAGGCTTCGGCATTGCTGAAGCAGAAACTGCGCCTGTTTTACCCGACCCTTGATGCCCTGCACCTGGAAGTCGTCCGGACCGGTTCGGTCAGGATCTACGTCATCGGCAGCGTCAGCAATAAGGGCGTCTTGAATTATGAATCCGCACCGACCTTGTGGGATGTGGTGCGCTCATTTGGTGGGCCCATTGACGGTGCGAATCTGCGCGAGGCTCGCGTCATCCGCGAAGTCGACGGGCAGCCTCAGATTCATCCCGTGGATCTTTCAGGGATGATGGAAGGCCAAGGTGTTCCGATCTTTCTGATGGAAGATGGCGATACGCTGATTGTGCCGGCGCTGCAGGAGGGCATTCCCGGGGTCAATGCCAATCACGGTGTCAAAGTTTTTGGCAGCGTAGCGGTGCCGACCATCGTTCCTATTGAGGAAGGAACGCCGCTGATGGATGTCTTGATGCTGGCGGGGGCGCCGACCAAGGAAGCCAAGAATTCGAAAATCTATTGGGTGCACAATGACGGTTCTGAAAACCGGGCGAAGATCGTGAACCTGGAACTCTTCCTGTTGGATGGCGACGAGGCGGGAAACCCGCTGGTGTATCCTGGCGATACGGTGAGCGTGGAATACGACCGCCCGAGTTGGGTCCGGGACAACGTGCCCTTCATTTTGGGCTCGCTGGCGGCCATGGCAACGATCGTCCTGGCATACGACAACATCGTCAACGAATAGAACCGAATCCTCGCTGATGACCCTGAATGGAAACCCGCTTCAATCGGAGCGGGTTTCTTTTGCTGCAGACGATTTGAATATGTGGCGGAATGCCACGAAGAATCCCAAGCCAACTACGACTGCCAGCCACAGAGTGAACAGACGCACCAATAGTGCGCTGGTTGCTGCCGTTGCCCGAGCCATGTTGAGGGACTCCAGCAGCCAGATGATAGTGGCTTCGGTTCCACCCAGCCCGCCGGGCAGAAACGACAGCGAGCCTACGATGGTGCCTGCCGCATAAACGAACGCAGCCTGCCCCATGGGTATGGGGAACTCGAGGCTGCGGCAGACGAGCCACAGGCCGGCGCATTCGGCCAGCCAGGCCACCATGGAAATGACAAGTGAGAAACTGCCCAGGCGAACGGAGAGTAAACTGCTGAGAGATTCCGAGGCATCATCAATAGCAATATTGCGGCGACTGAGCATGGGGGATGCGGCGAGTTTCCGCATGAGGAACGTCCGCACAGGTTGAGCCTGGAAGAGAATCAAGGCGACGGGGATTCCGGCAGCCGCGGCCAACCCTGTTGTCAGGCCCGCAAATGAGCCGGGCCAGAAAAACGTCCCGGCGACCGCGAGAGCCAACACGGCCAAAAAGTCATAGATGCGTTCGGCCAGGATGATGGGTAAGCCAACACTCAGGCTGACGCCGTGGCGTTCGCGCAAAATACTGGCCTTGAAAATCTCACCCACCTTGCCCGGTGTGATCACCATGACATAGGTGGAAAAATAGAGACCGAGGCTTTCCCGGAAGGACAATCGGACACTTTGAGAGCGTAAAAAGATCTCCCAGCGCCAAAATCGCAGGGCGTAATTGAAAAGCGACAATAGAGCCAGGGGAAGAAGTTGATGTCGTGGGAATTGGGAGAACTCGCGCTGCAGACCATCCCATCCTACAAAAAGAGCGACACTTGCGTAGATGACCGCCGAGAGGGCGATCACGGCGAAAGTCCGAAAAGTTAAAGACTTCGGGAATCTCATGTATGCGCCCTAAGGTCCCTAAAGGTCAAAAGCTACAAAATGACAAAAGAATGGCTCGACTGGCCTAGAATGCCCTGTGTACAAGGGATTAGCAATAAAGATTTTTTGCAATAGGCAAATATTCGCCGTTAAAAATGAATCAAATATGCTCAAACCAAAAAAATAGTATTGCATTCAAAGCAGTATTCGGATAAACTATGTTTTCAATTCATATCGTGGCATTGAGTCGGGGGACCCAAATGCACGATCTACTATTCGGCAAATGCGAATGCGCACGAGATTCCGAAGACTTTGAGATTCCGAAGACTTGGGGATTCCGAAGATCTATCTTCGGGAGAGGGAGCGGCTTTTAGCGAAGCCTCTTTGGTGAACAAAATGAACAGGAAAACCATTACCAAGAATCGGCGGAAGCGTTCCGAGGCGCCGGGTATCAAGGCGGGCAGTGGCCCGATGATGTCCAGCAGTGCCGGCGCGCTTGAGGTGCCCATGGCGCCGATCCCGCAGATGACAGAACCTACTAATGGTGTGGCCGACTCTTTTGATTCGGCTGAAGGAATGAACGTGCATGATCACTCGTTCTCATTGCCGAGTAATCTCTACCTTGGTATCAAGCGCATTTTTGACGTAGGCGTTTCGGTTTTTGCCCTCTTCATTTTTGGCCTGATTTTGCCCTTATTGTCCCTGATCATCAAACTTGATTCGCCTGGTTCTGTTTTCTTCAGCCAGGAACGGGTCGGTTTGAATCGCCGCCGTTCCCGGGAGACGTTTGCTGGCGAAGAGCGGCGTAAAGTATTGCAGCCCGGTCGCCCCTTTAAGGTCCTGAAGTTGCGGACTATGGGTGTGAATGCCGAAGCCAATGGCCCCCAGTGGGCTTCCAAGAACGACGTGCGGGTCACACGGGTGGGCCGCTTCCTGCGCAAGACCCGCTTGGACGAAGTGCCTCAGTTTTTGAACGTATTGCGCGGTGAAATGAGCCTCATCGGTCCGCGTCCGGAACGCCTGGTATTTGTCCGGCAGCTGGAGAAAGAGATTCCGCACTACCACCAGCGCCTGTTGGTATTGCCAGGAATCACTGGCCTGGCCCAGGTGATCAACGGCTACGACGATGGTTTGGAGTCGGTGCGCCGCAAGATCGATTTGGACCGCCAATACATTCAAAAGGCGGGCTTTCGTCAGGACAGCAAAATTCTGCTCAACACGGTCAGTGTTGTGTTGAAAGGCGACGGCGCTCTCTAGTTTGGATGAAGCTCCTCTGGGAGTGAACGAAGCATCCTATAGTACGAGATTTCAGGGCGACCACTTTTTGAAGTGGTCGCCTTTTTTTCCCTGCTTGATTCCCGACAGACCGGGTAGCATAATCGGTCTGTGACCGCTGGTGACCTCGGTTTAAGGCGGCGCAAAGCTGGGGCACCACGCGCCGCTACAGGTCCTGATGCATTCCTTTAATACGCCAAGGCATTGATGCAATCCATGAAGCCGGTAATTCTGGTCATCGACGATGAGGAAGCGATCCGGTTGTTTCTCGAAGCAACCCTCGAGGACCGCGGATTCGAAGTATTGACCGCCGGTACCGGCCAGATGGCCCTCGAGATGGCGGTTGAGCGGGTGCCCGATTTGGTGCTTCTGGATTTGATGCTGCCGGACATGACCGGCCTGCAGGTTCTCGAAAATCTGAAAGAACGATACCCACATTTACCGGTCGTGATGATCACCGCCTATAGCCAGACTGATTCCGCGGTTCAGGCCATGAAGCTTGATGCCTTCGACTATGTGAGCAAGCCGATTCAACTGGATCATCTGTTGGCGGTAGTCACCAAAGGACTCGACGAAACGGCCGAGGCACGCGCTCGATTCAGTCACGAAACCCAGGCGGACTTGTTTGGAGGGGCCGACGACGTCGTGCCCAGCCATTCGCCGGCGATGTTGAAGATTTATGACGTGGTGCGCAAGATTGCCGGGGGCTCAGCAACGACGGTCTTGATTGAGGGCGAGAGCGGGGTGGGAAAAGATGTTCTGGCCAATCTCATCCACCGCACTTCACCGAGACAGTCATTCCCCTTCCTGGAAATCAATTGCGCCGCCTTGCCCGAGCTCTTGCTGGAGAGCGAGTTGTTTGGACATGAAAAAGGGGCATTCACCGACGCGGTGACCCAAAAGATGGGCCTGCTCGAACTCGCCAATTCCGGCACTTTGTTTCTGGACGAAATTGGCGAAATGGCCATGCCCGTTCAGGTGAAACTGCTGCGTGTTCTTGAGCGCATGACATTCCGCCGTGTCGGCGGCATTGCTGATATCAATGTGGATGTGCGGATCGTCGCGGCGACCAATCGCAATCTTGCAGCCCAGGTTCGTGCCGGCCTTTTTCGCGAAGACCTGTATTATCGGTTGAATGTGGTGCAGTTGCACGTGCCGCCACTGCGCTCCCGGCAGGACGATATTCTGCCGCTGGCTGAATATTTCCTCAGTTTCTACAATAAGAAGTTCAGCAAAGGTTTTCGTGGAATTGGCGAATCGGCCCGGCGGGTATTCGAGGAATATGCGTGGCCGGGCAACATTCGGGAACTCCGCAATTTGATGGAGCGTACGGTACTGCTGGAGGAGGGGCCCGTTCTGGAACGGGAGCATCTGAACCTCACAGCCGAAGACCACAGCAGTTTGGAATTGCCGGCGTTGTTGGAAGATTTGTTGGTCAATCCGCTTCCTCGTGATGGCGTTGCGCTGGAAGATTTGGTACACGAATTCGAAAGCGTCATGGTGCGCAAAGCCTACGAAGCAGCTGATGGAAATCAGACCAGAGCCGCGCGATTGCTGGGGTTGAATCGGGACAAATTCCGCTATCGGTTGAAGCAGTATGGCATCAAGGAGAGTCAGTAGCATGAAACCGCAGTTCAAGTGGGGCCTTTTGGTGGCTTTGTTGTCGGTCGTTGTTGGCACTGTGGCCGGATGTGGAGTCTATTCAGCCAGCAGTGGCCGCGTCGACGAACGCTTCAAACGGGTCGCTGTCGAATATCTTGAAAACTTGACCTCGGAGCCCAACATCGGCGTGGATTTGTCCGATGGAATTGTGCGGGAGTTTCAGGAAGACAATACGCTCAAGGTTGTTGATGAACGAGACGCCGACACTTTGCTCACCGGCCGCGTGATGCGGTACGGTTCGCGCGAGGTCGCCGCCCGACAAGATCTCACAGTGACAGAATACCAGGTCCAGATCGCCGTCGAATTGACCCTGACGGTCCGGGCTACAGGCGAAAAGATTTTCAAACGAAAACGCTTCACGGGTACTGGCAACTATGTCCTGAATGACAACGATTTTACAGAGTCCGATGCCCGTGATGAAGCCACCGAAGAAATCGTGCGGGACATCCTGGCCCTGGTTGTGGAGGACTGGTAGCAATGGGGTATCGTAAAAACAAAGGTAGCAGCGCTCCGGGTTTTCAGGAGTTGGTCAATCAGGATTTGAAAAACAAATCCTACCGACCGGTTTATGTCCTGGCTGGAGAAGATACGCACCGCATGGAAGGCGTGATCGAAAAGATCCGTAAGGATGCCCTCGGCGAAAGCGGATCAGCATTCAACTACCATGTTTTGCAGGGAGACCAGGTCGATGTGGGCCGCATTCTCCAGATGGCGCTCTCGCTGCCCATGCTCGGTGGCGTGCAGTTGATTTGGGTCAAGAATATTGACCGCTGCCTGAGTGACAAGGAAAGCCAGGAAGCCATGGAGAAATACCTGGCCAAACCGGTTCCCGAGAGCATTTTGATCCTGACTGCCGAGAAGGTGGACAAGCGTAAAAAGTGGGTCAAGGTTTGCCAGGCCGAAGGCTTTTTGTTCGATTTTGCTCCGCCTACCGGCGACGCCTTGGTGCAGTGGATTCTCAAAGCCGCCAAGATGGAAAATTTGCCTTTGACTCGAGAACAAGCCCAGCTGTTGTGCGATTTGGTGGGCAGTGATTTGCTCAGCCTCAAGGGTGAGATCGCGAAGCTGGCCCTGCTGGCCGAGGACAAAGGCGGCTCGATCACCACGGAAGAAGTGGGGCGGGTGATCATGGATCAGGCGGCTCTCGAAGGTTATGAAATCACCAGCAGCCTTGGGCCCGGACGTGCGGGACAAGTGCTCAAGACCTGGTTTCGACTGTCTGAATGGGGCAAAACCGCCTACGAAATCGCACCGTTGTTGGTCTCGCGGGTCCGCAAAGGGCAAATTTTGGCTGCCGGCAGGCGCCAGAACATGGCTGATCGCGATATAGCGGCTCTCAGTGGTCAGAATCCCTATGGTTTGCGGTACTTGGAGCCCATGGCTCGGGCTATGGGTGCCGATGGCCTGTCGCGAAACCTGCGGGCGGCTTTGCAGTGTGAGCGGCGCCTGAAAGGCTCGCCATTGAAACCCGATATCATTATCGAAAAATTGATCTTTGATCTGTGTGAGGATCGTGCGGATTAGCCCGTCAGCATCTTTGGACATGGATCCGACTGTGACAACCACCCGAAAGGAACAATCATGGCAGCAGGATTGAAGGAATTTACGGACGCCGAATTTGAAGCACAGGTGATGAAATCCGCCCAGCCGGTTTTGGTGGATTTTTGGGCAACCTGGTGTGGACCGTGCAAAGCGTTGACGCCGACGATTGAAAAATTGGCCGGCGAATTTGAGGGCCGCATGGTCGTGGGTAAAATGGATATCCAGAGCCAGCCGTTGACGGCCGGAAATATGGGCATCCGATCAATCCCGGCATTGTTGTTTTTTAAGGGCGGGAAAGTCGTCGACTCGATCATGGGCGCCGCCAACGAGGATAAAATCCGGGACAAGATCAACGAAGTTCTGGGGTAAGTGGCGGACAAAAACTGCGACGCATGATTTGGGGCCTGGAGGCCGGGTTTAATGGCCGAAATCCAGGTCTTGTTTTGGCGTATAATGGCTACTTAACATAATATACATTATGCGCAATGCTTGAAGTCGTGTTCATAAGCGGATGCTGGGCTTGGGCTAAGAATTGTTCGGATCAGATTGAGGTGTTGAATTCGTCCCGATTACTCGACGGGTACGCGGTCTGCCAGTTCATCCAGATATGGGATCCGCCATTCTTCACCGAAGAGCGCCTTGGTGAATCCCAGGACGGATACTGACAGCACGGCCAGAAAGAAAACGAGTCGCAGGGCGATGACGAGGATGAATCCCAGGACGGGTAGCTGCCCCAGGGAGATATCGATGATCAGGATAAACGCGACGCCGACAATTTCGGCGAATAGCAAGGCGAAGCCCTGACGGCAATGGCGAGCCAGAAACTTCGATCGGTTCTTGATCAACATGGCCACGAGGACAAAAATCGACAGGTAGCACACGGCGCCGAGCCACCGATCGCGACTGCTGATGCTGTTGGTGGGGCTGTGTTCCATGATGACCTCCCCCTGGCTTCTGACGGTCCAGGGTTTCTGAGAGTCCATGGCCCCTGAGAGGCCAAAGGCTCGCATTCGAAATGTGCCGCGCGGCGATCCGGTGGTTGAATGGCCAGTTTACCGCTTTTGAATCAGGACGCAACGGTTGTTTGGCTCTTGTCAGGGTGCCATATTGATCGGCAATGAATTCCCGGAGGTTGACCCATTGTTTGGATTCAGGCGAAAAAAAAGCCCGTGGCAAGATGTCGATTACATGACCTTGGTGCCCAGCCACGCCTTGGAATGGGTCGAGGATGAGGAATCCGGCGCCATTCACGTGAAAATGCCCCGCTACAGCGATCCCATCTTCAGTCGTTTGTTGCAGCCACGATTGCGGGAATCAAAAAAGCACCTCAAAGTACCCTTGGAAAATCGAGGCACATTCCTTTGGCGTCTGATTGATGGAAAGCGCAGCGTCGCTGATCTGGTGCAGGCCTTTGTCGCCGACCATCCCGATGACCAGGACAATGCCGCTGAGCGCGTATCTATGTATTTACACGCAATGTATGACAATAAGTTTATCAAATATCTGAACCTGGTGACATAAGTCACAGTGACATAATACTCTGCGTAACTCCCAGTAAAAATATAATGTTATTGCTTCCTACTCACAATTATGACAAAATCGTTCTTATATCGATTTGAGGGCAATCGCCAGTCCTTAATCGTTAGCGCCGGATGTGGCGAGGCTTCTGCAGTCTTGGAATCCCATCGTGTTTCGCCCGCTATTGGACTTCTTCATTTTTTTGGCTCGGCATCCGGTTCTCACCTTTGCTGCCGTCTTTCTGTGTTCCTGGCTTCTTGGCCGTCAGTATCTCTCCAGCCGTCGATTTGAGGTCTGGCCCAGCCCGCTCAATTCTTCCGACAGCTTCCCAGGCATGCACCAGTCGATCACCCGCTGGATCACCTTTTCGGCATGGGCCTTTATGGGCATATTCACCGCGATCGGTGCTTGGTATATGACGGTCGATGGCTTTGCTGGTGAAGTGGAACCGGCGGTTTCCTGTCTTTCCTGGTTGGTCCAGTCCGGTGAAACCCTGTACAACGATTTTGACGCCGCAGAACGGTACAGTGTCCTCTATGGACCATCGGTCTTTCTGACCAACGGACTTTTTCTCAAGATTCTGGGCCCCTCGCTTGCGTCCGCGAAATTGGCTTCGGTATTTGGCACGGTCGGCAGTCTGGTATTTCTCTACGCTGCTTTGGCGCGTGGGCGATCCGGCCAACCCGCTCTGGGGATCACGGCGCTCGCGGTGCTTTATTATTGGCATCAGGGTTTCGCGGTTTATCTGGTGCGCCCTGACGCCCTCTTGCTCTTTGCTGTCGGACTCGGAATCTATGCGGCGGTGGGATTGAGACGTTGGTTGGCATTGATCACGGTTGCCGTCGCCGCCGGTTTTGCCATCAATCTGAAAGCCCACGGTCTGGTTTATTTTTTGCCGGTCTTTGTACTGGTGGCTCAGCGTTTTGGCCGCCGAGACACCCTCTTCGCATTGCTGGCAACCCTTGTCGTTGTCGTGGCGCCGTTCTTTCTCTATCCCCAGGTTTCGTTGGTGAATTATCTGGGGTGGCTGACCAATGCCATGGATCACGGATTGGAATCTCAAACGGTCGGACTCACCCTGCGCTATGCAGGATTCCTACTGCTACCCATTGCGGGCCTGGTATTGAT
>JADGEP010000440.1 GCA_016744275.1 Candidatus Krumholzibacteriia bacterium
GTGCTGGATCACTGGTCAGGATCCAGTAGGCAGCGATCAGGGCGTCAACGATATTGATGGTGGCTTGACCACTCTGCAGTCACCTGTATTTAATATCAGTGAGAGCAGCGGTCTGGAAGTAGAGAATTATCGCTGGTACACCAACGATACCGGCAACGCCCCGGCCCAGGACAATTGGGTCGTCCAGGCCCAGGACCACCAGGGCACCTGGATGGACCTGGAAAACACCACGGCCAGCAACCGCTCGTGGCAGGAGATGAACTTCCTGTTGAGCGACTACCTGACTGTCGGCAACAGCCTGCGCCTGCGTTTCCAGGCCAGTGATCTGGGAGCAGGTTCCGTGGTCGAAGCCGGCCTGGATGCGTTCCAACTGACAAGCGTCCTGTTGTTGACCGACAACGCGTCGCCGGTCGTGACCTTGAACGCACCCAATGGCGGCGAAACTCTCGCGCCCAACGGCACCAGTGATATCACCTGGTCGCAGAGTGACGACATCGGTGTGGTCCACGTGGAGATCCTGCTCAGCTCTGACAGCGGTGCAACCTTTGACCAGACTTTGGCCGGTGGCGCCCTGAATGGCATTTACAACTGGACCAAGGCCGGCCAACTGGGCACGACCTACCGCCTGAAGGTCATCTGCACCGACAGCGCCGGCAATAGCACCGAAGCCGTTTCAGCTGCGGACTTCAGCATCGGCGGACCTTCGGCGGTCGCCGAATTGCCAGTGCACCGTCTGGGCTTGGCGCAGAACTCGCCCAACCCATTCAACCCGCGGACCAAGATCAGCTTCTCGTTGCCTGCCCAGCAGAACGTGGAACTGAAAATCTACAGCGTGGAAGGCCGGTTGGTGCGCACCCTGCTGAGCGAGATTCGCGGCGCGGGCGCCCACGAAGTGGTCTGGAGCGGCCGTGACAACCAGGGCAATCAGTCCTCGTCTGGCCTCTACTTCTACCGCCTTGAGACCGACCAGGGCACGTTGACCCGCAAGATGACTCTGCTGAAGTAAACGATGGAGCAGCGCCCACCTTTGGCCGCCACTGGCTGCCGAAGGTGGGCATTTTTTCGCAATAAAAAGGAGTTCCCGGTGATGACTCGCGGCAGACCAGCGGTGCAAAACGTCCTGACAATCCTGACCTTGATTGTCATCGGTGCAGCGCCCTGGAGTTTCAGTGGGTGCAGCAGTCCGGAAGCGGACCAGATGGCCTCAAAGGCCTTGGTCGATGCTTCGGCAGCCAAAGACAGTTCAGGGTTTGGCCTGGATGTCACCTTATGCCGCAAGATTGGCAGCAAAACCGGCCGTCGCATCGGTGCCGGTACGGAATTTCGCATGGCCAAGAAATCGAGAATCCGGGCCCTGGTCGATTTTACCGCGGTCAGGCCCGAGCGCGACTACACCGTGCACCTGGTTTGGATCCGGCCGGATGGCCGTGAAATGTTCCGCAAGTACGGCGAGGCCCGGCAAACGGAATTGACAGCCGACAGTTTTCAAACCGTCGTCAGCTGGCTCGATGGCGTGGACCTGCACCAGGTCAAAACCGATACTTTGAGCAGCAAGACCCCCGAGTTCACTCTTGAATCCCGGTTCAACACCTCCCTGGCCAAGCAACGGGAGCCGGGAACCTATCAATTCCGGGTTTATCTCGACCGCCGGCTGGTCAGTGAAAATGCCTTCACTCTGGAAGGCTGATTAGAACGAGTTCCAGCAAGACTCCCATCTGCCGAGCGGTTCTATCACTGCCTGTTTCGCGTCCGGCCGCCCACTGTTGGAACGCTTGACCTTGTTGGCGAGTCCGGGCCCGGGACAATTTCAAAACATGACCATCACAGATGAACAATTCCAGAGAATCGTTGAGCGCCAAAGCCCGCGCCAGTTCCTGTTCGGCCCGCTCGAAGTTTCCCCTCATGACATCCAATACCGCGCTATAGAGCAAGGCACTCCAGGTGCTTCCCCAGGATTCAAAACCCTCAGATGTCTCGCACAGAACTTGCGCCTCAGCCGGTGCTCGCAATAGCCCGTTGGCCCACAGCACTTCATTTTCGGCACCTGCAATCAGCCGAGGCCCCAGTTCACCACCAAGAGCCCGATAGCGAAAAGTGGGCACGACGTAGCGATCGCCCCGCCGCTCAGCCTGCTCCCATTCGTCTGGTCGCAGCGGCGGTTGCAAAAGTATCAAGCGAACCGTGTCGCCACTGCCACCGGGGGCCATCTGGGCCCGAATTTCGCGGGACGATTGCCGCGCCACTGCCGCTGCGCGCACCACCGGATCAGCAGGCAGGCCGTTCTTGTCCACACGGGTCAGGCGCGCGTGCATATTCCAGGCACCCAACCCACTGATAGCCAGCATCACGGCCGCCAACAACCATGAATGCCGTTGCCAACGCCGCGGCCAGAACTCGGCCACAGCCAGGCACAAGCCCGCCGCCGCCACGTAGGCCAGATAGGCGTGGGTCTGTTGAACCAGGACCAAGGAAGGGCCCAGGCTGAGTACAGCGCCGATCATTGCCACCAGGGGCAAGCGGCGGCCTCGGCGCCAAGACAGAAGGCGACGGCATCAAAATCATCGACGTAGGCGGTCTATCTCAGGAAGGTGACGTTGTGCTGGCTGAGGTTGTTGAGGTGAATGTCTATTCTTATGGTCTGGACCATGGTGGCCAGGAAGATCTGGACAATAACTGGTACCTGTTCAGTCAGGGCATCAACTCAACTGGGGCGGTCTACGAATCTGCGCCGACGATCTTGATGGATGGATTTGCAACAACCACGTCTTTGGAAAACCGTGTGGGGAACCGCCAATGGTTGTCACGTGACAGCGATCGGGGTGCTTTACAGCCTTCTAACGGTGTGTGGATGACCCTACGCTCTCAGGATATGGAAAAAACACCTGAGCAAAGCGATAGTGGTTCGTCCTATGATAGCCTTTCTTACGGTATTGATGTTGGCTATGATTTTGCCGCCGTTGAAGGGGCCAATGGTCGCTGGGTGTTTGGCCTGACAGGTCAGGCCGGTAAAGTCGGCGCTGACATCAGCAATGACTTGGGTGCAGGATCAATTGACAGTACAGGTGTTGGCTTTGGTGCTAC
>JADGEP010000441.1 GCA_016744275.1 Candidatus Krumholzibacteriia bacterium
GGCCAGGGATCGAACCGCATTTTTTGACAGCGCGAAAGAATCGTCGGCAGCATGCCGGTTGTGCCGGTGGTCAACATGAAGATGATGGTGTTTTCCGGGGGCTCTTCCAGGGTCTTGAGAAAGGCATTGGCCGCCGCCTGATTCATGCGCTGGCTGTCCGCGACAATGGCCACCTTGTACATGCCCTGAAAGGCGCGCTTGCGCAAAAAGTGGATCAACGAACGCAAGGTCATCTGGCCCGGATGCTCCGGATCGCCAATGCTCACGAAACTCGTCGCTGCGCCCGGATGCTGATAGAACGGGTTCTCAATTTTATTGCGGAAAATCTCAAGGATGTCTTTTTCGCCAATGCTCGCGGGCGCGGGCCCGATCCAGCGAATATCGGGATGCTGAAAACTGAGGGTCTTGACGCAGCTTTCGCAGAGGTTGCCGGGACCGCACTGCGCCGGTTCGGCGCAATTGACCAGGCGGGCGAACTCCAGGGCGGTGTTTTCTTTGCCCGAGCCTTCGGGCCCCACCATCAGGAAGGGCTGACCAAGTTTGCCAGCTTCGGCGATGTTCAGGAGTTTCTGCACCACGTCCTGCCGGCCGCGGAATGACGATCTGCCCAATGTTGGCTCCCGTTCGCGCCGGCAGCCATTGCGGGCCTACCGGGATTTTAACCAGTCTCCGGGATCCAGCGGCGTGCGCCCCTGCCGGACTTCGAAATACAGCTGGGGTTCTTCGCTGCCGGAAGGTCTCCCGACCTCGGCCACCACTTGCCCCCGGGCGATTTGCTCACCCTTGTCCACAAATAAGCGGTCCAAGTGAGCATAGAGGGTGTAATACCCCTCGCCATGGTCAAGGATAACGCATTGACCGAAACCGGGCAAATGGTCAGAAAACTCGACGGTGCCATCAGCCACTGAAGCCACCGGAGCCCCGGTTCCCGCCGCGATATTGAAGCCATTGTTCAACGTCACCGTCTTGAAACGCGGGTGCACCGAGCGGCCAAAGCCCCGGATCAACTCTCCCTGAACGGGCCACTCCAATTGACCGGCCATGGCAGCCAGGGAATGGGCGGATGCCGGCTGCTCAATAGCGCTGTCTTCGGTGCGCTGCTGCTCAAGGTCTTCGAGAATGTAGTTCAGCTTCTGCTCGTTGAGGCTCAGATCCAGCATCTGGTTTTTGAGGCCCTTTTTCTCGTTCTCCAATTCGCGCAATGAAGCGACCTGCTCAGCCATCAACAGCTCCAAGCGGTCGTTTTCAAATCGTTTTTCTTCGCGAGCTTGCCAGATTTCGGCCAAAGCCGCGTCCAACAATCGCTGTTCCTGCTGCACTTGGGCGCCTTCAGTGCGGGTGCTTTCAACCATACCGGCCTCCAGCCGCGCCATCATGCGGCTCACCTTCATGCGCGTCATCAGGTCCGAAAAATTGCCGGCCGTCATCACCATTTCCAGCTCACCGCGCTGGCCCCGCAAGTACATGTTGCGCAGGCTGCGGGCCAGGTCCTTTTTCTGCCCCTCATAGCTGTTGCTGTGCGCTGCCACATCAACTGCCAGTTGCTGGCTCTGGGTGCTCAGCATCGCTTCGCTCTGAACCATATCGCTCAACAGTTGCTGCGACTCGGCGATTTCCGTAGCAATCTCGTCGTGACTGCGGCGCACCTCGTTGGCCTGGCTTTCCAGGTTGGCCATGCGCTCTTGTTTCTGTTGCATGCGGGCCCTCAGACTGGCCAGCTTGGAAGTGTTTTCACGAATGCTATCCTGCAGAGGGTTGGCCTCCTGGCCCAGCACCGGAACGCCGTTCAAGGCGAAAACCGAGACAAGACCTACGGCCAGGACAATCAGGCGGATGTTGGCAACGTTGCTCATCAAATCTCGCTTTGCATGGTCAGGTACTTGCGCATGGCAGACCAGCTGCCGACCAAACCGAGGCTGACACAGAACAGGATGAAGCCCGCAATCTGGGCCGGCGAAAAGAAGATGATGCCGCCGAGACGGTCTCCAAACAGCCAACCCGCAGCGGCCAACAATCCCATGGCCACCGCTCCGGCGAGGAAGCCCTGGATCATGCCTTCAGCAAGGTAGGGGGTGCGGATGAAGGCATTGGTGGCGCCCACGAGTTTTTGAATCTGGATAACCCGGGCACTGGCGGCCATGGTCAGTTTGACCGTATTGGAGATCACGAAAACCGCGGCAATAAAGACGATCAGGCCGGCAATGAGACTGGCCATCTGAAAGCGGAAAGTCCATTGCTCCAGGGCTTGAATCCAACTCTGGTTGAATAGGATTTCGGACACTTCTTCCCAGGCGGCGATTTCATTCCGCAGGGCCCTGACCGATTCAAGGTCGCGGGCGCCAGCGGTCAGCGTCAAGTGATAGGAGGCCGGCAAGGGATTGTCGTCAAGCATGTCCAGGATGCCCGCATCTTCGCCCAAATTGGCCTTAAATTCGGCCAGCGCCGACTCGGGCGAAATCCAGGTCACATCCTTCACGCCAGGAATGACCACCAACCGGGGCTGTAGGGCCGCCATGCGCTCCTGGCTGATTTCGGTTTTGAGGAAAACCCGCATATCAATGCCCTGGCGAGCCTTTTCCAGCATATGCCCCATGTTGAAAGTGATCAAAGTGAGGATCGCCAGCACCAGCAGAGCCGACCCCATGATCAGGATCGTGACACCCGTGGTCAATTTGCGCCGGTGGAAGCCGGCGAAGCTCTCGCGGATGAGGTAAGTGGTTTGGGCGCGATTAAGCATGAGTGGACTCCCGTCGGGGCGCGTTATTCGCTGCCGTATTAGCATTCGGCTGAGGCTTTTGCCCGCCGTACATGTTGTCCGCCAGGCTGGCGCTGCGGTCGACGGGCGCGCGGCGTTTCACGTCCGAAACGATGCTGCCATCGTCGACCACGATGACCCGTTGGCCGAAGGATTTGACGATTTGGTGGTCGTGAGTGCTGAATACCACGCAGGTGCCGGAGTCGTTGATGCGGAACAAAAGGTCGATGATTTCCTGGGCGGTGACGGGGTCGAGATTGCCGGTTGGTTCATCGGCCAGCAGGGCTTGTGGTTGCATGACCAGAGCCCGAGCC
>JADGEP010000442.1 GCA_016744275.1 Candidatus Krumholzibacteriia bacterium
GTGGTCATCCCGCCCTTTGGCGGCGAGCGCGCATTCCATCAGTTGCCAGTCATGCTGTCCCGTTTTGAAGATGGCCTCTTTCTGCGCGCCGCACCGTCGCAGTATGGCAAGGCTGTCGGTGGCCGGGTGGTGCGCATTGGCGATTACGGCATCGATGAAGCAGTCGCGCGTTTGGCCCGTGTTGTCAGCCATGACAACAAACAGATCCGCGCCCTGCTGAGCCAGGAATTGTACATGCTGATCCCGGAACTGCTGCACGCGGTGGGCATTGTCGACAAAATGGACAAGGTCGAGCTGGAAGTGGAGTTGCCCTCGGGTAAGAAGCGCACGATCAAGTTGGTCGCCGAGCCCTTGAGTCCGGCGATTTTTCAACGCCTGGTGGCTGACGAAGGTTGGATCACGGCGCGCGACAAGGCCCAGGCCGAAGATCCGCTGTGGCTCAAGCGGGCCCGCGATTTTCCCCAGGATTTTTCCTGGTTCGAATACCTGCCCACCCACAACACGGTTTACTTCCAGTTCAACGTGGTGCGGGCCAAGCCCAACGAAACGCTGGCCGAGTTGTCGGCATCACTGCACAGCCTGATCACCGAGAAGCGGGCCGAAGCGCTGATCATCGACATCCGGCACAACTCCGGCGGCAACAATTCTCTGCTGCAGCCATTGCTCGATGATCTCATTCGCTCCGGACTGTCGACCGATCCTGAGAAACTCTTTGTGATCATCGGCAACCGCACCTATTCGGCGGCCATGAATTTCGCGACCCGCCTGGAGCGCTATACCGACGCCACTTTTGTTGGCCAACCCACCGGATCATTGCCCAACATGATCGGCGACAACAACTACTTCACGCTGCCTTACAGCGGGCTGATGGTCTCCTATTCGAACCGTCTCTGGCAGGATTCTGTGTCGTGGGATTACCGGAAATGGATCGCGCCGGATGTATTGGTGGAAATGAGTTCGGCGGACTTTGCCCAAAACAAGGACCCGGTGGTGGAGACGATTCTGGAGATCATTCAGGAGAGCACCGACCAGCCGTAAACATGTGCAGTGGGCCGGGAAAAACACGGCGCGGGCGGGCATTGCCCGCCCGCTGGCCTTCATCATTTTTAATCAGACAAATCCAGATCAAACCCATGAGCCGGATCAACCAACGCCTGGCTGTACAGATCACACAACCTCAACGTCACCGGCCCCACTTCACCACTGCCCACGGGCTTGCCGTCCAGGCTGATGGCCGCCACCGGGCCACTCATCGTACCCATGAGGAACATTTCATCGGCGGCTCGTATTTCATCGGGCGTGATGTCGGCCTCCTCGGCGGCAATGCCATTGGCCGCGCAGATTTCCAGGATCACCTTGCGTGTCACACCGGGTGGGCAACACCGCACAAAAGGCGTGCGCAGGGCGCCATCCTTGATGATGGCCACATGGGAAGCCGGCGCCTCGGCCAGGAAACCCTCCGGATCGTACATCAACGAAGACGTATTGCCCGCCCGCTTCGCTTCGGCCAACGCTCGCGAAGACGCGTTCTGGTTGTTGTCGTGGCTGACCTGGTCGACAGTGTCGGGGCCCGGACGCTTGAAGGTTGAAGTCATCAGGCTGATGCCGTTTTTGGCGTCGTAAACGTTGTCGCGGTATTCGGGCATGATGATGATGCGCGGCGCACTCGGAGTGCCGTCCCAGTTGACGACCGCCGCGAGGTCCATGCTGGCGGTGACCTGGTCGCCGGCCGTCAGCACCACTCGCACGTGCACGCCATCGGTCATGTTGTTCTTGAGCAGGGTTTCCCGGATCGCGGTGATGAAGTCTTCCGAGGTGGGAATGACCGGAAAATGATTCAGCTCGGCGCTGCGCCGAATTTTTTCCAGATGGTCGGCCAGGCGAAAAATCCGGCCGCCAATCAGGCGGGGCGAACTCCACACCAACTTGCCGTGCAGAAATCCGGCATCAAACAAGGGTACCGCGGCTTCGTATTGGCCGACAAATCGGCCAGCCACATAGTTGAGCACCTCAATATTCCGGGGGTCGTTCAATTGCGCCATGATGGGCCGCGCTTTCGCTCAGGTGATTTTGAATTGGGCGATGTGCTCGTAGGTCGGCATGCAGTAGTCGACCAAGGGCAGCAATTCGGAAGGAATGTCGAGTTCCTGTTCCCGATAAGGCCCCAAACCCGTAGTTTTGTAGACACTGGCGTACCAATCGTCGGCCCAGGCGCCATCCCGGTCGTGCTTGCCCGCCTCCCACTGGATCGGTTGGTCGGGGTCAAAATCGATGCCCACTGTTGCGCAGAATCTGCTCAGCACCTGCGTCGGATTCTTGAGCACGTCGTTGGCGTCGATGACTGGCGGCGTGCCATCATTCACTTCGCAGGCTCGGTCAAAAATGCGCCGCAGTTGTGGTATGCCCACCAGTTTCGCGGCCTCTTCCACGTTCTGCGCCTGCCCCGGTTCCAGGGTGCGAAATGCCGACATCGAAGCGATGACTTCGGCCGGATTGCGGATCAGGAAACAATTGCACATTTCGCCCATCCACTGCAAGTCGACCTCGTCGAGCATGTGGATCGCCATGTGCTTCTGGTAATAGCGGGGGCGAGCATCGGGTATGGGACCAAGCACCAGATCGATGACTTTTCGCCAGTCCGATTCGTGGTTGGTGGTTGCCGCATGGAAACCCGGATCGTTGGTTTTGTTGAGTGTTTTTAACCAATACGGGTAGAAAGGTTCGTCGAACACGGCGCAACCGAGGGCTTCGAAGATGCGCATCATCATGGTACTGCGGGCTCGGGGCGGAGACCACATGGCGAGGCGTTGTTTGCGCAGAGGGGCAGTCATGGTGACTTTCCGGGATTGGGTATGGAAGCCAGCATAGCAGGTGGTGAACCAATGTCCAGAAAATTGGAGAACATTGGTCTTGTTTTGCTGAAATTGCGAGGCTGGAAACGGCCCATACCCGGCCGCCCTTATTCCAATCACTTCACCAAAGTCATGTGCCCCACCAGGCGCTCGCCACCCGGTGCTTCCAAGCGGTACAGGTAGTGGCCTGAAG
>JADGEP010000443.1 GCA_016744275.1 Candidatus Krumholzibacteriia bacterium
TATAATGCGCGGCGGACAGCTAATATCTCATCCGCTAGATTTCCGGCAAACCGGGGTCGGGAATGCCGACCAGGCGTGAAAATTGTCTTTGAAAGGCCTGCGATTCATGCGCGTTATTTCCGTTGTCACTTTTTTCTCCTTGATGTTCTCCTTGGTCCTGTTGGTGGGCGCCGATACGGCGTCCGCTCAGAAGCCGGGCGTCAAGCTGCTGACCGCGGCCGAGATGTCAGCAACCATTCCCGCGAACATCGCTGAGGCCTTGTTTCGCCAATCGGCTCCGTTGCGGCAGGAGATTGCTCCGGGATTGCAACGGCGACGCTTGGCGGGCGAAAAAGCGCCGGACAATTTGAACGCCATCGTGATGATGTGCGATTTCTCTGACAGCCTGATGCTGGGCCGGCATGGCCAGGTGCCCGGCGATTTCCCACTCCCAATGCAGACGGACCGCCATTACGCCGCCCACGACTCGGTTTTCTTCGACCACATGCTGAGCAAGGTGGCCGACTATTTCACCTCCGTCAGTGCTGGCCGGTTGGCGATCAACTACACCGTGCACCCGCGCGTGGTCAATCTGCCACAGAGCATGGGCTACTATGGCAATCATCCTGAAAAAGGCGAACAGTCTTTGCTGATGGCGGCTGAAGTGATCGCCAGTCTTGAAGCGGAAGTTGACCTGACGGTTTTTGATACGGTGGTGCTGGTCCACGCCGGTGCGGGAGAAGAGACCGATATTTTGGGCGACAGTCCGGAACAGATTTTCAGCACGTATCTAGACCCCGGAGATTTTGAAGAAGCGGTGCGCGACAGCGTGCTGGATCAACCCTACCTGCCCGCACTTGGGTTTGCACCGGGCACAGGCATTGATCGAGTCCTGATCCTGCCAGAGACCGAACAACAGGACCCCATCGGTGGGTTTGGCGGAGGGTTTGGCAGCCTTGGTGTCTACTGTTTTGAATTCGGACTGCACCTGGGCATGCTTTCATTGACGGACTTCACGCCTTCGGGGCGCCCCGATAGCCAAGGCATCGGGCAATACGGATTGATGGGTTATGGCCTCTTTGTTGGTCTGGGATTCATTCCTCCGCAACCGTGTGCCTACAACAAATTGCTCATGGGTTGGATCGATCCTTTTGAGGTGGTTCCAGGTGGTGAGGTCGTCCATTCCCTGCTTCCGGCAGGTGCAGATGAGAGGCGGTCCTGCGCCCGGGTCGATATCAACGGGCAGGAATTCTGGCTGCTTGAGTACCGCCTGCAAGATCCCAATGGTGATCGTCGGTACACCTTCGGCGACGATAAAAATGGCAACGGCCTGCCCGATTTTTACGACATGGATTCGACCAACGGAGACGGCACGCCGACGGGTAAATTTGATGCGGCAACGGATTCCCTTGAGCGCGTGATCAGCGCCGAGTGGGATTTTGCCATGAGTGAAAACGCCGAACGCGGCTTTGGCGAGCTGGGCTGGGGCAGCGGCGTCTATGTGTGGCATATCAATGAGGGCGTTATCCAAGAGGCCTACAACGCACCGAGCAATGTTTTTAATGCGGACCCGCAACGCAAGTCGGTCGACCTGGAAGAAGCCGATGGCATTCAGGATCTCGACTCGAATGAACCGTCGGCTTTTGTCCTGGGCGGTGACGACGACAGCTTCCGCGGCGAGTACGTCTCGGCGTTTACGCCGACATCCCGGCCGCGCACCGATACCACCGGCGGCGCCTTTACGGGATTGGAATTCCGGAATTTCAGCGATGTGGTGGTCGACCCGCGATTGTATCCGCTCTTTATCAGCCAGGAAAACGACACCTTCTGGGCCCGGGGCTATACCGACGAGATGACCTTTGAATTGGTGCGGGACAACGGCTCGGCGACAACACCACTGATGCATGCCCGCCGGGAGTTGCCGGCTGGGGTCGATCTGCGGGGCTCACATTTGCTGTTGGGCGATTTGGATCAACTGGGGGGCACCGAAGAAATTATTGTGGCTGGAGCCGCAGGCGAAGTCTATGTCCTGGATGGCGATCTGAATGAATTGCTGGATCACGACAGTGACCCGTCTACCGTCGAACCTTTTGCCGTGGGAGTGCGCAACGGTCAGACTGTGTCCTGGAACCTGCCACCGGCCTTGGGCGACATTGATGGCGACGGGTGGCCCGAAATTGTTTTGACCGGTGATGATGGCATTTTTGCATTCAATCATGATGGCACGACGGTGCGAGATGATGAACTGGGCGCCTATGGCCTCTTTGCTGAGGCACCGGGTTGCGACTTGCCGCCGGTATTGTTGCCTGCCAATGACCCCGGCGCCGAACCCGCGGTGAATGTGGAGGCCCGGATACTGATCGTGGAGCAAGGCCCTGGTGGTGCCCGTTTGGTGATTCGAGGTGGTGTCGGCGCCACCGAGGTGGAGTCGCGTTCCCTGGGCTTGGGGCACGTGCCCTCGGCGCCTCAATTGCTCGGCAGTTTTGTAGCCACGGCGGTTGCCGATACGATCAGTGGCGAGCACTTTGTGCAGGTCTTTGACAGCGCGGTGACGACCATGCCTCCCGGGTCGGCCACTCATATCCGCTTCCCGATGCAGGCGATGCCCAGTGCCTTGCCGCTGGTCTTGGGAGTGGCGCCAGGCACAGGTTCCGATAGTCCGGTCTACTATGTTTCGGTGGTCGACACCGCCGGACATGGCGAAACCTTTTTCTTTGATGCCGAGTTGATGTCGCCTCGACCGGCACTGTCGTGGCCCGAAGATCTGGTTGTCCGCACGCCTTTGGGCCTGGGCGGCGCCTTCACCGGCAACAATGTGCTGGGGCGGGTCGGACACGGCGGAGATTGGCAGACGGGGTGGCCACGGCGGCCCCAACAGGGAGACATGGCTGGCACTGCGGCGGTGCAGGGCACGCCCCTTGTGGCCCGTTTGGTCAATGCTCCCTTCAATTTGGACCAGTTCATTTTCAGCAGCCGGGACGGGCGACTGTTCGGCACCGGCAACCAGGGGGAAGAGGTTGCGGACTGGCCGCTGGCTGGCCCGG
>JADGEP010000444.1:0-450 GCA_016744275.1 Candidatus Krumholzibacteriia bacterium
GTATGAAAGGTTATCACCGGAGACAACTTTGTAATAAGCGTCGGATCCCGCTTGGGCACTGCTGGTTGGATACGTTGATAAGGTAATCAGAACAAACAAAAAGAGATTAACCAAAGTGGCTAACCTCTTGTTTTTATTATAATTGGTCGGGGTGGGGAGATTTGAACTCCCGACCTCTTGCTTCCGAAGCAAGCGCGCTAACCGTGCTGCGCTACACCCCGACCTTGAGCAGATCTGAAAACCGAAAAATGCGTGGCTCCGGCAATCTAGCTCCACAGTTGGATAACCCCCTGTGAGACAAGAGAGACCACCACTCCGGCGATCAGGATGCCAAGAATGATACATGGAATGGCCATTCGCAAGGGAAGTTTGAACAGGTAGGCGGCCACGCTGCCGGTCCAGGCGCCAGTCATGGGCAATGGAATCGCCACAAACAAAATCAGGCCCAGA
>JADGEP010000444.1:460-1531 GCA_016744275.1 Candidatus Krumholzibacteriia bacterium
CGGCTGACGGTCCGCTTGAACAGCCAGTCGAAAAACCGGTCCATGGTGCGGAAACGGCGCAAATGTTTCTCAGCTGGGCCCAGGAGCAACAGGATGGGCAAAACGGGCATGAAATTGCCCACCACGGCCAACAGATAGATCATATAGGGGTTGGTCATGCCCATGGCGTAGCCTGCGGGAATGGCCCCCCGCAATTCGAAAACGGGCAACATCGCCACCAGGAAAACAGCTAGCGGGGGCGGCAGGTGTTCAAAATACTCCAACAAATGCTCACGCAAGGTGCTCTCCCCGGATGTCGTTCTGATTCAGTTCATCGGTGGCCAGGCCACCGTTCTCGTTTTCGGCGCCGGTCTCATCGGCATTCGCTTGGTCCACACCAGCGAGCAGCGGCACAAACCGGCAACTCACCGATTGTTCCACCAGCACTTCTTCGCCTTGCCGCTGGTATCGGTACAATACCTGCTCGCGGCCTTTGTTCACCGGAATCAACAGCAATCCCCCATCCTTCAATTGGCTGACCAGCACTGGCGGCAGATGCGGCGCGCAGGCGGTGACCATGATGGCGTCATAAGGGGCGTGGTCAAACATGCCCTCGATGCCGTCGGCGGCCAGGACCTTGATGTTATCGCAACCCAATTGTGTGAGAGTGGCGCGGGAACGGTTGGCCAAGGGCTTGATCCGCTCGACCGATACCACGGTCTTGGCCAGCCGGGCCAGCACGGCCCCTTGGTATCCAGAGCCCGTGCCGACTTCCAGAACATGCTCGTGTCCTTTGAGTTCCAACAAGGCGGTCATCAGCCCCACGGTGAAGGGCTTGCTGATGGTTTGCCCAAAACCGATGGGCAGGGCGCTCGGTTGGTGCGAGCGGTGGCGCAGCAATTTGGGCACAAACAAGTGCCGGGGCACAGCCTCCATGGCCTGCAGAACCCGGGGGTCGTCAACGCCCTCAGCCACCAGCTGTTCACGGACCATCCGCCGCCGGGCGACCGAAAAATCCCTCATTTGTCGCCCTCAATGTTGGGTAAGCCATCACGTTCGAGGGTCTTCATTTCCTGGTGCAGTCCGTAGTGG
>JADGEP010000444.1:1541-3011 GCA_016744275.1 Candidatus Krumholzibacteriia bacterium
GTCCACGATCAGCGGCGTCAAACTCACGTAGCCGTCGTCGACTGCGTTGTAGTCGGTGCCGTCGGCTCGTTGCCAGGTGGGCCCGGAGCCGCCGATCCAGAGGTACGGTTTTCCGTGGGGATCCACTTGTTCCTGGATGGCATTTTCGTAGATGCGACTGCCCAGGCGCGTCACGCGGATGCCGCGGATATTTTCGATGGGCCCATCCGGGATGTTGATGTTCATCATTGAGCCTTTGCGCAGGGGAAAGGCCAGGATGTCATGAATGCAGCTGCGGATGAAATCTGCGGCTCCGCTGAAATCCGTGGGATGCCACTCAGCCAGGCTGAAGGCATAACTGGGGATGTTGAACATCGTACCTTCCATGGCTGCTGCCACGGTGCCTGAATAGATGACATCTTCCCCCATGTTCGGACCATGGTTGATGCCACTCATGACGATATCAGGCGGATCTTCCTTGAGGATTTTCTCCATGGCAATCAGAACGGTGTCGGTGGGCGTGCCGGTCACGGCATAACGATCGGGAGCCAGATTGATAATCCGCAGCGGCGAGGTCAGTGTCAGGCTGTGGCTCGATGCGCTCTGCTGGTCATGCGGAGCAACCACGGTGACCCGAAAGTCGTCCAGCGAGCTGATGGCATCTACCAATACACCGATGCCGTGGGCATCGATGCCGTCGTCGTTGGAGATCAATACGTGTTTGGTTGAACTCATCGGGCTTCTCCTTCTGGTACGGGTCAGTCCCGAGACAACATGAGCATGAACACCAGCTTGAAAAAGCGGCCGGTGTCCACGAAAGGATTGATGGCGCTGACTTCATCGCCGTATACGGTCGTGATGGGCGCTGAGCCGATGCGGAAACCACGCCGGGCCAGCCGCACCAGCACCTCGGATTCCGAATCGTAGCGGCTGGTTTTCAGCACGAGATTCTCAAAGCAAGCGACCCGGTACAGTCGGTAGCCATTCTGGGAGTCGGGAATTTCAGTTCCGGCCAAACGGCTGATCACCCAGCTGGTGAACTGGTTGGTTTTCTTGCGCAGCCAGGGCATCGATTCGGTGGCGGCCATGCGCGTGCCCACGACAATGTCGAGGCCGCCTGCGTTGGCGGCGTCCTGGAAGCCCTGCAATTCCGAGGGCAAATGTTGCCCATCGGAATCCATGGTGTAAACCCAGTCAAGATTCTCGCGAGCGGCCCAGGCATATCCGGTTTTGAGCGCTTCGCCTTTGCCTTGATTCACTTCGTGCACGATGACTTCGGCCCCGGCCTTTTGCGCCACATCTGCGGTGCCGTCATTGCTGCCGTCGTCCACTACCAGGATTCTCAAATCCGGATGCAAGACGCGGATGTCGCCAATGACTTCGGTCAGAAAGCGAGCGGCGTTCAGGGCCGGCAGGATGGCGCCGTAGGATTTTGTCGTGCTGGCAGACATATACTCGTTGGGTCGACGGGGTGAACGGCGCTGCATGAGG
>JADGEP010000445.1 GCA_016744275.1 Candidatus Krumholzibacteriia bacterium
GGATTGTGCGCTGCCGCAACTGCCGCCGCTGAACGAGAACGAAATCGCCGAACGGGTGGCCATCTTTGAGACACGGGGCCTGATGGTCCACGTAGGAGGCTGACATGAACGAGCGCGTGCGGAAACTACGGGATCAGAGCCTGGCTTCACGGCCGAGCCTTTCGTCGGAACGAGCAGAGCTTCTGACTGATTTTTACCGCCATGAACAGGGGCGCCACTCGGTGCCCATGATGCGGGCCCTGGCCTTCAAGGACTATTGCCAGCAGAAGACGGTGTGGATTGGCGAGGGCGAAATCATCGTCGGCGAACGCGGCCCGCGCCCCCTGGCTGTGCCCACGTTTCCTGAGCTGACCTGCCATTCGACGGCCGATCTGAAGATTCTGGACCAACGCGAAAAAACCTCGTACGCCGTGTCTGACGACGTCATCAAAGCCTATGACGAAAAGGTGGTGCCCTACTGGCAGGGCCGGTCATTGCGCGACCGCATTTTTCCTTTGCTGGAGACCGAGTGGCACGATGCCTACGCCGCCGGCGTCTTCACCGAATTCATGGAGCAGCGGGCGCCGGGTCATACGGTGGCCGATGGTAAAATCTATCGCCAGGGATTGCTCGATTTGCAATCCGAAATCAAGGTAGCCATCGGCAAGCTGGACTTCGCCAATGATGCGCGCGCCCTGGCCCGGCGCGAACAACTGGAGGCCATGCATGTGGCCGCCGAGGCTTCGATGATCCTGGCCCGCAGGCATGCAGACCATGCCCGCGCCCTGGCCGAAAAATGCACCGATGAACAGCGTCAGGCCGAACTCTTGCAGATCGCCGCCGTATGCGAGCGAGTGCCTGCCCACGCACCGCAAACCTTTCACGAGGCATTGCAGTGCTACTGGTTCCATCACTTGGGCGTGGTTTCGGAACTCAACGGCTGGGACAGCTTCAACCCCGGGCACTTGGACCAACACCTGGAACCGTACTACGCGCGTGAAACGGTCGCCGGTAGCCTGGATCGTGAATCAGCCAAGGAGTTGCTCGAGTGCTTCTGGGTGAAGTTCAACAATCATCCCGCACCGCCGAAGGTGGGTGTCACGGCCCAGGAAAGCGGCACCTACACCGACTTCGCCAACATCAATCTGGCCGGATTACGCGCCGATGGCAGCGATGGCGTCAATGACGTCAGCTACCTGCTGCTCGAAGTGATCGACGAGATGCACATCCTGCAGCCGAGCAACAACATTCAGCTGTCCAGACACACGCCGGATCGTTTCGTACGTGAGGCCGCCAAAGTCATCCGGCAGGGATACGGTTTTCCTTCGGTCTTCAATGCCGACGCCGTGGTTGAAGAAATGCTGCGGCAGGGAAAATCAGTGGAAGACGCGCGCGAAGGCGGCACCAGCGGTTGCGTGGAAACCGGGGCCTTTGGCAAGGAAGCCTACGTGCTGACCGGATACTTCAACCTGGTCAAAATTTTGGAACTGACGTTGCACAACGGCTGGGATCCGCGCACCAAAAAGCAACTGGGGCCGCGCACCGGCGACCCGCGCGAATTCGCGACGTTCGCCGAGCTGATGGCCGCCTGGCGCACGCAGTTGGAATACTTTGTGGAAATCAAGGTGCGGGGCAACGCGGTTTTTGAACGCATGTATGCTGACAACGCGCCGGCTCCATACCTGTCGTTGCTCATTGACGATTGCATCGCCGAAGGTGTGGACTACAACGCCGGCGGTGCCCGTTACAATACGAGTTACATCCAGGGCGTGGGCACCGGCACCCTGACCGACAGCCTGGCAGCCATCAAAACTCTCGTTTTTGACGAACACCGGTGCGGCCTGGATGAATTGCTGTCCGCCCTGGGCAAAGACTTCGGCGAAAGCGAGCCTTTGCGGCAACGGTTGCTCAACAAAATGCCCAAATACGGCAACGACGACGACCGCGCCGATGCCTTGATGCAAGAGTGTTTCGACGCCTTCTTCAAGGCGGTCGATGGCCGGCCCAATGGCCGTGGCGGCACTTACCATATCGATATGCTGCCGACCACTTGCCATGTGTATTTCGGCACCGTAGTCGGGGCGACCCCTGACGGGCGAGCGGCCCAGGCGCCTCTGAGTGAAGGCATTTCACCAGTGCAGGGAGCAGACCGCAAAGGGCCTACGGCAGTCTTGCAGTCGGCGGCAAAAATGGACCAGTTGAAAACCGGCGGCACCCTGTTGAATGTGAAGTTCACGCCGGAAGTCTTGGCGGGCGAAAAAGGCATCGACCACATGGTCAGTCTGATGCGCGGCTACTTCCGCCAGGATGCCCATCACCTGCAATTTAACGTGGTGACGGCCGACACCCTGCGGGCAGCGCAAAAATCGCCACAGGATCACCGCCATCTGATCGTGCGGGTGGCTGGCTACAGCGACTATTTCTGTGACTTGTCGTTGGAATTGCAAAACGAAATCATCGAAAGAACGGCACACGACGGGTTCTAGAATTCATCATTCCAGGAGTGGGTCATGCCTCATTCGCGAATCGTCCTGATTTCATTATTGGCCATTCAGATTCTGCTGAGCGGCTCGCTTACGGCCGCTGCCCCGGCGGGAGTTTACCGCGACGTGGTGCGCCCTCAATGGTTGCCCGGCGATTCAGCGTTCTGGTACCAGGTTCAGTTGCCCGCCAATACCCACGAATTCATCTGGGTCGATGCGGCGGCGGGCGAGCGGACACTGGCCTTCGACCACGAGGCGGTGGCGGCCCAGTTGTCCCGGTTGACGCAGTCTGAAGTCGAGGCCGGACGTTTGCCCGTCGAGACCCTGCGCTATGCCGACGATCAGTCAACGGTCGACCTGTTGGGCGCCGCAGCCAGTTGGCGCCTGGATCTGGAAACTGGTGTGGTGAGCGAACTGGACGCCACCTCGGGCGCCAGGGGCTTGCCCTTCAGCCTGACGCCACGGCTTTCGGCCGGTACCGGCGGTGAAACCCACGTCACCTTTGTCAATCGCCTGCAGGTTGGGGTGACGGTCTGGTGGGTGG
>JADGEP010000446.1 GCA_016744275.1 Candidatus Krumholzibacteriia bacterium
GTTCAGGGTCGCGGCACTGAAGCTGTACTGGCCCGGTTGCCCAACCGGGTCGAGAAATTCAGCCAAAAGTTGGGCGCCCGGACGCGCCGAAACGCCATTGAATTGCCGGGGTGTGACAAAACTCATCAAATCCAGCACAATCAATTCGGTGGGCAATTCACCCGCTGATACCGCGCTCCACTGATTCGGATAGTGAAAAACCGGACCGTTTTCCACAGCTGATACCAAGGGTCCCCTGGCGGTGCCAAGAGTGACCATGGCGTTCTGCTGGACCAGGTCGACGCCCATCCAGTCGTGCAGAAATTCCGTTTTTTCAGGATCGTAAAGGCCCAGATCACCGGCCAGGTTGTCGCCGGTCAAGAGCATGTCCTTGCCGCCAAATTGCAGCCAGGATGTGAGCAGGCCAATGTCGTCAAAGGCTGGCACTTCATTGCCGTCGTTGCTTGTGGTCAAGGTTGCGAATTGGAGAATTCCCGACGAATAGATCAGCTCATTGTAGTTTGCCAATTGTTCGGTTGTGGCGAACCCGCCAAGGCCCTGCCCGGCCGGGCGGGTGGCTTCTTTGGTGAAAAAGACATCGTAGTCGAGGCCGGCCACCAATCCCAGGTTGTTGAAGGCGTGGAACCACTCATCCCGGTTGCCCAGATTGCCGGCATCATCCCAAAAGAGAATCTTGGGCTGGGTGATGGCGCCGGGCAGTTCCGGATCGATAGTCAACGACGGCAGGGCCTGCAAACTGTAGGTGGGCGAATAGGCCAAGGCGCCGCCAAAAACACTGAAGCCGGTGGTGTCGGCGGGCAGGGTGACGGTCTGCTGCACACCGTTGGCGGAATCCGTTGCTTCGAAGTAGTAGTGCAGAATATCACCGGGAAACAGGAATCCGCTGTCGGGCAGGTCGAAGGCAAAGCGGTCGGCCCAGAAAGATCCATTGTGCGATACGGGCCATCCGGCAACCGAGCCCTCATCGGGCAAACCAGCAATGCGAAAGGGATCAAAGAGCGGGTTGCGCTTCAAATGCCAAATCAACCGAGGGCTGCCTGGCACGACGGTGGCTCCGGCCCGCACGGGTTTGACCGTGATGATGACCGAATCGCCATGAGCGGTGGACGGGTTTTCGGCGGAGACGGCCTGGCCTCCCATGTCGAAACGGACGTTGTTGTGGCCCAGATTTGCGAGGTCAAGCGAGCCGCTGGCTGGAAAACTGTCGTGAGGCAAGCGGTAGGCCGAGGCGCTCATTGCAGGGCCATAGTGCGAAAAGGCGGTGATACGCACATTGTCAAAGTAGGGAGCGGGCGTGCCGTTGGTGCCGTTGAAATGCCAAAGAAATCCCAACTCCTGGACTGTTAGTCGGACTTGCACCCAGCGTGAATCGTCGGTGAGGCGGTCGCCAAAGGGAATGGACTGGCGGAGCCAGGCCGGGCTGCCAAAAAAGAAGAACTGGCTGGGCTGCCAGGGCGCACTTTGGATGGCGCCCGGATCGGATGCACTGGTTGAGCGCACGTCCCAGGAGTAGACAACCAACGGAGAATCTCCGCCGAAGGTGGCATCGCGCCAAACGTCCAGGTGCATTTCGGCGCCATCGTAGCCGGCGCCTGGCCAGGCCATGACCGGCGAGATGAGAGCGTTGTGGAGGTGGTTGTCCGGTCCCGCCAATCCGCCCGTATTGTTGACGATGTAACCACCGGGGCCATAACACCAAGTGATGCAGTCGGTACCGTTGGTTCCCGGCAGAACCAGCCCATCGTCGATGAATGCCGCCATGGGGGTGGGGTTGCCCGAGGCCATGCCCGATGGAGCGCGCAGTCCGGGCCAGATTTTGGCAAAATTGCCCACGGCCTGGGGCAGGACAGTTCGAAATTCGCCCAAGGTGCCGTCTTCAAAGTCGTGGCTGTAGTCATTGCCGTTGCTCAGACTGAACTGCACGTCGTCCAATTGAACCGCCCCGGCGGTTGGGTGATTGCAGTCCTCGTCGGACCAGCCCTCGTCAGATTCAAAACGGAATTGAACAATGACTTCGTCGCCGTTTGGTCCTCCATAATCGGAAGCGAGGTAGGTTGCCTGATGGTTGATGGGCACCGCTGTGCCAACACCGCTCTGGGTCCAGAGGTCGGTGGTGAGCCCAGATTGAACCACGCTCAGGTAGCAACGGTCATAGCTGGGTTCGATGTCAAAGCTGACAGTGGCGGAAATGTTGATGACACAGGGTAGTGAGGGATCAACCACGGTCGCGCGCCACTCGAGCACTTCGTTCCAGTCATCTCCGTACCCACCCGCATCGGGGTCGGCCTCGCCACAGGAGGCGATGGAGGCATCACCGCACCAGGCGGAGTAGTTGCCGGACACAGCATGGTAGGGGTCAACGTGCCAATGGCTCTGCGTGACCCGCGTGAGGTCGTTGCTGGACCATCCGTTCCAGGCCGGATCGCCGTCGGGCAACTGGAACTGGCCATTGTATGGAGCGCCGCTGCCCCATGGGCCCATGATCAACTGGGTGTCCACAACCGCAGTCTTGGTGATGGCGCCAGGGCGACCACCGCGAACCAGGCCGTGCCCATCGCTGAGGGTCTGACGGGTCGGCTCTACGGTTGCCTGGGCCATCAGGGCCGATAGGCAGAAGCAACAAACAGCGATGGCCAGGGGTGCGATACGTTTCATGATAGCCCTCACAGATTGGGTCTTCGCCAAGCTCAACCTCGCATGATATGTCGCATATACTACCACAAAAGGTGGGGTCTAAAGAGATAACCGAACTTGGTCGCCAAAACTTGGTCGCCGGGCTGGTCGGCCCGGCGACCCATGAATCACTTGATCAATGCCATCTTGCCGATGATCACTTCGTCGCCCGCGCGGGCTTCATAGAAATACACCCCGGCGGCGGCTGCTTCACCATCGGTGGTGCGCCCATTCCATTGCACTTCTCCGGGGCCGGCTGCCTGCCGACTATCAGCCACGGTGTCGACCAGACGGCCGCGCACATCAAACACCTTCACGCTCAAGTGGCCGGCG
>JADGEP010000447.1 GCA_016744275.1 Candidatus Krumholzibacteriia bacterium
CCCTTGGCCAAGGCAGCCCGGTAGGCAATGGCCCGGGTGCGGCGGTTTCCCGTGACCTTGTCGGGATCCGACAATGCCTCGCCCCATTTGTACCAAAGCCGCCACAACTTTTGTTCAGCGGCCATTTCAAAATCTTGCTGGGCGGCCGCTGTCACGGGCTGCACCAGGGGCGCAGCGCCCATTTCGATCAAATGGCGGGCGCGATCCACATTGTCGCCGCTGAGCGGGGCCGTGGCCGAGCCATCCCGGTCTAAATTAGCATTCCACTGCCGGATTTCCGCGGCGAAGGCCTCGCCTTCTTCCCCTTCAAAATGCGCCAAACCGAGTTTCCGCAACCGCCGGGCCGTGGCCAGATCGTCTTTTGCCAAAGCCAAAACCAGGGTCTGCTCGGTCCATTGCCGCAATCGCCGCCGCAATCCCTTGGTGCCGTGCCCTTCACTGGCGAGCTGCAGAGCCTGCTCCAGATCGGCCAGGCCTTCGACCCAGGCACCCCTGAGCACACGCAATTCCGAGGCTCGGCGCCAGACATCCATGCGCCAGCCGGGCTTGATGCTCTGTCGAGCCGCCAATTGTTCATACGAAGCGGCCTGCCCATGGCGCAGGCGGCGCTGCCCACGCACCCAACGCCCCTGCTGGCTGAACCCTTGGGGAGGCTGAGGGAACTTCTTAAAGTGAGCGGGCAATTCCTTACTCTTCAGCAAGATGCCCCCCAGTCCAGACATCCATTCAGCGGGCAGTTGGGAGGCGTAAAACTCCTCGGCACCAAACCAGCCTTTGCCCACACCGGCGAGCACTGCGCCCAGTTCGGCCTGGCTTCCAGCGCCCGGAAATACGCTCAGTCCCTGGTCGCGCCGGTGGGCCACCCACAATACCCACGCCTTGCCGGTATCAAAGGGCCCGAGGTCTTTCAGGGACGGCCAGAGCTCATCCGACGGTGCCAAAGGCGTTCCCGCCAGGTCCAAACAAAGCCGAAGGCGCAGATCCCAGATGAGCCGATCGCGGGCTTCAAGGCCCAAGGTTTCACTCTGGGCCAGAATATTTTGGGCCTGCAAGGCCGCCGCCGCGTGATCACCGGCTTGGGCGGATTGCCCAAAAGCCCGGGTCAGGCGTTCCAGAAGCAGAAAGGGAAAACTCGCATCACCGGATTGTCCGGCTTCCAGGTCAGCCAAAACTTGCCGAGCGGGAATCATCCAGTCGCTGCGATTCAAATGGGCCAGCAGGCGATGAGTCAGCCGGGAATTGTCCCCGTCCGATGAGTCAGCCAACACCGCCCAGACCGCCTGGGTCCAGGTGGTGTCCAGACGTGCGGGTTCCAACATGCCCTGGGGATAACCGGCCTGCAAGCGTACCTCATCCGGCTTGGCCCAGGTGCCAACCTGGAATTTTTCAACGAATGGATCATGCAAGGGGCCAGCCTGCACGGGCCCGAAGCCCTCACCTGAGGCAATCAACACCGCAAGGGCGACCAAGAGGATCGCCCGCCTATCAAAATTTCTAAAACTCAATGGATCAGCACCACCTTGCGCGTCAAAACCGGACCGGATCCTTCCAGCCGGAGGTAATATGTGCCCGACGCCACCCGGAACCCTTCGTCGGACCGCCCGTCCCAGACAACCAGTTGCTGCCCAGCCGGGTACTTGTGGGTGAAAACCAAACGGCCGCGCAGATCGTATATCCGCAACAGTCCCTGACTACCCCTCGGAATATCCAAAAGGAAGCGCACTTCAGCCGTGGCCGGATTGGGCCAAGGCTGGCTCAGCACGGCACTGCCTCCGCTTCCCCCATCAGGATAGACGACAATGTGCCGGCTGGCTACCTGCCCGGTGGGCCTTTGCCCCAGCACCCGTATTTGATGCCGTTGCCTTCCGGTCCCGGACAGAGCCGCGAGAATGGGGCCACCGGATATTGAGAGTTGCCGGTTGCCAATCAGAACTGGCTGCCCTTCCCAAACGCGGCGCCAGACCCCCTCAGCATCAATCCGGCTTTCGGCCTGAAAAGACTGGAGCCCTGCAGTCGGCCAAGGCCAGGAAAAGGTCAAATTCCCGTTCCATTGCGGGACAAAGCCCACGGCATTGGCGGGCGCCAACACCGGCTCGATATCGGCGATGAACCATCCTCGGGCCCGCCACAAACTGTTGGCACCAAAAACAAAGCGCAGGCGCCAGGGACCGGTGCCCGCGGCGGGGATTTCAAAAGTATCAGTGCGCCACTGCGGGACATCGCCAGCCAAAATCAGCGCCGGGCTGACGAAGGCTTGGCGGCCGTGCAACAAGCTGAACGATTTTTCGGCAACGGATCCGTCGTAGCCTGCCAAGGGTGTGGCTGCCACTTCTTCGCCATCGGGCCCCACCCAGACCACAAGCCCTCCGTCCATGGCGATGGTCCCGGTCAACATCTCCACTTCAATGGCGTGGGTCAGTCGCACCGCACTGACTTCGGCTCCCAGCGGCTCACTGGTCAAGGTCGTATGGGCCTGGTTTTCGTAGTGAACCTGCGGCCAGGCATTGGCGCCAGCAAAGGACGCACCGGTGCAAGCCAGCACCGGTCGCAGATCAGCCGTCAACCAGGGAGCGGCATCCCAAAGATGCCAGGTCGTTTCCACATTCCCGGTGGGATGTTCGATGGTCCAGGCCTCGGGCCAATTCTGCCGAAAGTTCAGCCCCGCGCCCGTTGTCGTCCAAGCCCAGGTTCGGGTCTCGGGAAAGATCACGCCGTTTTCATCATAGAAGACAAAGTGGAACGAGGTCTGGGAATCTTCCGTCAGATCGTCGTCCAAAAGCCATGAGATTTCCGCGTCCGGTAGCCAAGCTCCGGAGGGGCTCATCTCCATGGCGAAGTCCGCACGCAGACCACCGTCGGCCACAAATACACCGTTGGCAGGAGTCGAAATCGCCCGCACTTCACAACGCAAATTGCCCAACGGTTGCCCTGTTTCCCAGGCCTGCAATTCCAGCTCATGGGGGCCCGCCGCCGACTCTAGAAAAGTGTACGCGAACGAAAGC
>JADGEP010000448.1 GCA_016744275.1 Candidatus Krumholzibacteriia bacterium
GTGCGCATGGTCAATGACGTGGGCACGCTCATTGAGGAAAACCATTCCGAGATCCAGGTGCAGGCTCTCAACGCCACCACTGGCGAAGTGGGAAAAGGCGAATTGACGCCCACGACCCTGGTGCTGGAGCGAGGGCTGTTGACCGCGACGATGACCTACACCTATCCCGAACCCATCGTTTTGCAGGTCTTTGACGCCGACGGCAGCACGCCCGGCGTGACGACCAGTGTGGCGGTCGAACCGGGCGCGCCTGAGCACATCGTCTTGAACAGCAATCCGGGCTGGGTGCGGGCCAATCAGACCGCCATGATCAGTGCCCGGGTGACCGACGCATTCGACAATCCAGTGCCCGGCCAATCGGTGACTTTTGCCACCGCGGCGGGCGACAGCGGTTCATTGGTTTCCGGCGGCGAAACGGCCATCGACAAATCGGTCGTGAGTTTGACCAATGACTCTGGTGTGGCGCAGGTTCAATACCACAGCCCACGTCAGGCACAGGTGATTCAGGTCATGGCCGGGGTTGACGCCTTGGTGGCCGAATTCGAATTGGAAACCGCTTTGATCAACCCCAGCAGCGCTGGCGGCACGATCACGAACTATCCCAACCCGTTCCATCCCGACGAAACCGCCACCACCATCGCCTATGTGTTGGACGACAACGCGTCAGTGCGGGTGCGGGTCTACACCGTCAGTGGCGGCCTGGTTTTGGACCGGCAACACGCTGCGGGCAGCGTCGGGGGCAGCACAGGTCTGAATGAAATCACATGGGACGGTCGCAATGGCATGGGGGAACCCGTGGCCAGCGGCGGTTACATCGTTTACGTCGAAGCCGAAGGCAACGGCGCGACCCAGCATGTCATGCGCCGTAAAATCGGCGTGGTCTGGTAGCAGGAGGCACCATGAGTTTCAGGAATCTGATCAAGGATAAATTGCCGATGGGCAGCGTGGCGCTGGTTTTGGCGCTGGCAATGACTGCAGCAATTGTTCCGCTGGCCCAAGCTGCCAATAGCGGTGACCAGGGTTTGCCGGGTGATTGGCTGAGCCGCTATGCCAGCCCGTTCTCCGCCGGACTCGGTGGCGCGACAGTGGCGGTGGGGCAGGAGCCCCAAGCGGCACTGTGGAATCCGGCCGGATTGTCGTGGCTGCGGCGCAACGCGGTGCAAGTCACCAGCACGCGTCTGTTCGACGATACGACGGTCAACGGTCTCGCTTTTGCGATGCCGGCGAGCAACCTGCCGACTTTCGGGCTGAATATTCTGTACCTGAAGTCCGGCGAATTCGAAACCACCAATGAGTTGAACGAAACGCTGGGCACTTTCTCGGAGGGCGATCTGGTGATGGCCCTGTCGGGTGCCCACCAACTGGCGGATCAATGGTCTGTCGGGGCGAATATCAAGCTGGTGCGCCAGACGCTGGAAGAATTCAGCGGCGGCGGCGTGGGCCTGGATGTGGGCCTGATGGGCCAAGTGGTGCCGGGTGTGAAGGTCGCGGCTTCGGCCCTGAATCTGGGCGGACCGACGATCACCCTGCGCGCCAAAGACGAATCGTACGCCCAGGAATATCGCGGCGGCGTATCGGTGGAATTGCTGGACGGCAATGGGCTGCTGACGGCCGAAGCGGTGCATCGCGATGGTCCGGGAACCGAGCTGCGCCTCGGTGGCCAATATCGCTTGGGCGCCTTGGCGCTGCGGGCCGGCTATTTCATCGACAACATCGCGGCAGGCTTTGGCTACCGATTGGAAAACGGTTTGAGCCTGGATTACGGCATGAACGACCACGAGTTGGGCATGGTGCATCGGTTTGGCCTGAACTACGCCTTTGGCGGCTTCTACACCGGCAGCAAAGCACAGCCGGCGGTCTTTTCGCCCACGGGACAGAATCCTGTCACCAAATTCCTGCTCACCGCCCACACCAAGGGTGAGGTGCGCGACTGGCAGCTGACGATCACCGATCGTTCGGGTGCCCAGGTCCGCAGTTACGCCGGACAGGGCCAGCCACCGGCGCAAATCATCTGGGATGGCAAAGACCTGTCCGGTCTGCCGCTACCCGATGGGCACTACACCTATCTGTTGGCCGTCACCGAACGGGATGGCCGGACCACCAATGGCCGCGACGGCTCGGTGGAGATCAGCACCGGAGGTCCGCAGGGATCGATAGGAGTCCAATAACATGAAAGCATCCTTTGGCAGCCGAAAATCATGGCCAGCGCTGGTTGTCCTGGCCGCAGTGGTGGCATTGTCCGGATTGATGACAATGTCCGGCGCCGTGGTGGCCCAGACGACCCCATCGGCCCCCAACACATTGTCTTCCTATGGAATGCAATTTGAAGCGGCGCGGGTTGCCGCCAGCCTTGGCGAGCGAACTCAATTGGCGGCCTTGTCCCGGGCCCTGTCCGGTGAAAACCAGGGCGCTCTGGCTGGGGACAACAAAGCCGCTTTGGCCATGCTTTGGGGTGGGGTCCACTTTGCGGGCGGGAACTACCAGGAGGCTGCCCAGGCCTTCGGTGAAGCCGCTGGCAAAACCGATGACCTGCAGTTGAAGGCCGCGGCGGAATTCCAGCGCACTGAAGCCCGCGCCGCCGTATTGGCGGGGCAGGACAATGCCCGCGCCGTGGAATACTGGCAGTCGTGGTTGGAGGCGTACCCCAACAGTTCGCTGGTCACCGAGGCGGCATTGCGCCTGGTGTGGATTCAGCTGCGCGAAGGTGAAGTGGAACAGGCCGAATCGGCCCTGACCCGTCTGGGCCGTCGTCATCCGTGGCTGCCCGATGCGCCCGAATACCAATTCGCCCTGGCAACGGCGGCGTTTGTCGACGGGCGATTTGCCGAAAGCCTGGCGCTGGTGCAGGACAATCAAGCAGGGCCCGCACCGATTTACCTGACGGCTCTGTGTCACCAACAATTGGGTGAACACCTCAAAGCGGCGGCAAGTTTTCAGCAAGTGACGGTCGCGTATCCGGGTTCGGCCCTGCACGACTACGCCT
>JADGEP010000449.1 GCA_016744275.1 Candidatus Krumholzibacteriia bacterium
CCTCTATTTATAGGAGCGTGTTTTCACTTCAATGTTCTCATACGACAGGTCTTCCTTGTGCATCTCCGGTTCCTGGTTCTCACCCTTGTGTTCCCAGGCCGAGACGAACATGAAGTTGTCGTCGTGGCGCATCGCTTCGCCTTCTTCGGTCTGATGCTCTTCACGGAAGTGCCCACCACAGGACTCTTCACGCATCAACGCATCGCGGGCCATGAGTTCGCCCAGCTCCAGGTAATCGCCCAGGCGATTGGCCTGTTCCAGCTGCTTGTTCATGTCGTTCTCGCTGCCGGTGATGGCCAGGTCCTGCCAGAATCCTTCGCGCAGCGTCTTGATGCTGGCGATCGCTTCGGTCAGGCCCTGTTTGTTGCGGGCCATGCCGACCTTGTCCCACATCACGCGGCCGAGGTCCCAATGGAAGTCGCGCACGGTCCGCTTGCCCTTGATGTTCATCAGGCGCTTGGTGTGCTCCTGGACATCGTTCTCGACAGCCTTGAAGCTCTCGTGATCGGTGCTGACGGGATCGAGCTTGGCGCTGGCCAAGTAGCTGGCCACCACACGTGGCACCACGAAATAGCCATCGGCCAAGCCCTGCATCAGGGCGCTGGCGCCAAGGCGGTTGGCGCCATGATCACTGAAATTGGCTTCGCCGGCGACGAAGAGGCCTTCGATCGTGCTCTGCAGGTTATAATCGACCCACAACCCGCCCATGGTGTAGTGGGGAGCCGGATAGATCATCATCGGTGAATCGTAGGGACTGTCGCCGATGATCTCCTTGTACATGTCAAAGAGGTTGCCGTAACGATCGCCAACCACATCGGCGCCCAGGCGGCCAATGGCTTCGCCAAAGTCCAGGTACACCGACTGATCCGAGTAGTAGGCGTGCTTGCCGGCGTCGCATTCGACCTTGGCGGCGCGGGCCGCGATGTCGCGGGGCACCAGATTGCCAAAGGCGGGATAACGCCGTTCGAGGTAGTAGTCGCGCTCAGCCTCGGGAATGCTTTCGGGCCGCCGCGTATCGCCGGCTTTCTTGGGCACCCACACCCGGCCGTCGTTGCGCAGTGATTCACTCATCAAGGTGAGCTTGGACTGGTAGTCGCCCATCTGCGGCACAGCCGTGGGGTGAATCTGCGTGTAGCAGGGATTGCTGAAGAAGGCGCCGCGCTTGTGGGCGCGCCAGGCCGCCGTCGCATTGCTATTGACCGCATTGGTCGACAGGTAGAACACAGGACTATAACCACCGGTAGCCAAAACCACGGCATCTGCTTCGTAGCGTTTGATTTCGCCGGTGATCAACTCGCGGGCGATGATGCCGCGGGCCTTGCCGTCGACGATGACCAGATCGAGCATCTCGTGGCGCGGGAACATCCGGACTGTTCCAGCGTCGACCTGACGACTCAAGGCGCTGTAGACGCCGAGCAGCAATTGCTGACCGGTTTGCCCACGGGCGTAGAACGTCCTGCTGACCTGCACGCCGCCAAAGCTGCGATTGGACAGGGTGCCGCCGTATTCGCGGGCAAAGGGCACACCCATGGCCACGCTCTGGTCGATGATGCCCATGGACAGCTGGGCCAGCCGATAAACGTTGGCCTCACGGGAGCGGTAGTCGCCGCCCTTAATTGTATCGTAGAACAGGCGGTAAACACTGTCGCCGTCGTTCTGGTAGTTCTTCGAGGCGTTGATGCCGCCCTGGGCTGCCACACTGTGGGCCCGGCGCGGGCTGTCCTGGATGCAGAAGTTGAGCACGTTGTAGCCCAATTCACCCATGGTGGCAGCGGCGCCGCCTCCGGCCAGTCCGGTACCCACCACGATGACCGTCTTCTTGCGCCGGTTGCCACCTGGGGCCACCAGCGGATTGTCGATCATATGCTTGTCCCACTTGTCGGCCAAAGGGCCATCGGGGATTTTGGCGTCAAGAATCTTGCTGCTCATTAGTGACCTCCGGTGGTGGTCTGGAGGGCATCCGGGTCACCCGACAGGAACAGGATGATGGGGATGATGATGAAGCCGATGGCCAGCAGAACCGCCACGACTCGTGAGGCGTTCACCAGCAGGGGCAGGTACTTGTCGTTGGCCCAGCCCAGGGATTGGAACGCGCTCCAGAATCCATGGCGCAGGTGCAAGCCCAACAGGATCATGGCCACCACGGTGAAGATCGAAAAGCCCACGCCCTTGAAGGCCAGGACAACGACCTTGTAGAGGTTCTTCACGCCGTCGGCATCGACTTCGTGCGGATTGCCGCCATTGAATTTGAAGAGGAAGATGTGGGCGATCACGAAAAAGAGAATGACCGGGCCCGAGTAGACCATGGTCTTGGAGGCGAATGTCTTGCGGCTTTTGCCACCGGCGTCTTTGGCGTACTTATAGCCGGTCGCCCGGGCTTTGCGCTTATCTGTCCAGGCCACGGTCATGGCGCTGACCATGTGAAAGACGAAGACTACAAAGAGGAAAGCTTCGAAAGCGTAGATCAGCCAGCCATGGGCCGCGGTTTCGAGAAAATGGGCATACTCGTTGAACGCGTGGGGGCCGATGAAAAGGGTCATATTACCGATCAGATGCACGGCAACGAAGCCGATCAGGGCAAACCCTGTCAAACCGGTGATCACCTTCTTACCCACTGACGACCACATGGTCGAGCCGAAAGAAGCCATGAATCCGCACTCCTAAAATGGGGGAACACTACTTATTAGTGGACACGAAATTAGAACATATATCACGAGGTAGGGCACCACAATTTTTAACGTCTGCGAGATTGATATCTTGTGCAATTGCAGTTGATTCTCAGGATCTGTTGAGCGAGGGCTGGATTGGCTTTGGGTTGGCCAAGACGGGCAAAAAAAGAGGACCCGAATGGCTTCGGGTCCTCTCCAACGATCCGACCGGGCTGAAAATTACCGGTAGAGCGATTTGACGTCGCCGAAGGTCGCGGTTTCCGTGGCAACCGGTCCATCAGGGC
>JADGEP010000044.1 GCA_016744275.1 Candidatus Krumholzibacteriia bacterium
AGACTGCCACTCACCCCCATTGGGGCAAAACAGCACCTCGTCGGGCTCACCGTTCGGATAGTCATACAAGACACCGAGCTTGATCAGAAGACAGCCGGCGCTTCCCTCAAGACGGAAACGCGCGATTTGGTGCGGTTTTCCTGGACCGTCCATATTTCACCGTCATAGCGCAAGGTGTGCCCATGGACACCTACCGCAAAGGCCCGTTGCGCCGAGTTGCCATGAATGCCAAACAGCGATTCGAAACCACCGTGGTCCACTACGTTCCACGAAGTGCCATCAAAATGAAAAGTGGCGCCTCCTTCATAGCCCACGGTAAAAATATCATCCGGGGCCGTTCCCCACACCGCCCGCAAGGGCAGGCGGAATCGATCAGGAAGAACAGTCCAATGGGCACCGTCGTAGTGCAGGACGAATCCGCTTTCAGTCACCGCGTAGACATCGCTGGCCGAGAAGCCCCACACCGACCAAATGGGATGCCCTTCGGTTTCAGGCATCAGGGTCCAGTCCATCCCATCATAGTGCAGGATGCCCCCGTACCAGGTGGTCGCAAAAACATCGGTGCTAGAGCTGCCCCAAACGTCGGTCACGTCGGACGAGGTTCCGGCATCCTGGGCTGACCACGACGACCCATCAAAATGAAGAATGGTGCCATTCCAGCCCACGGCAAATACATCATCAGGCGCTGGTCCCCAAACCGCGTCAAGATAGTTGGTCGTAGGGGACTCCTGCCGAATCCAATCGCCGCCATCGTAGTGCATGATGTGACCACCACTGCCGACCGCAATAACGTCATCGTCTGCAAATCCCCAGACGCCATCGAGGCGAGTGGAGTTTTGCTCGACCAAGGCCTGCCAGGAATCGGCGCTGGTTTGACCCACGTCTCCGTCCGGACTGATGGCCACCAATTCACCCGCCGTCGAGGTGACGATGTCGACCACGATACTATCACCCCAGCCTTGCACGCTGGACCATTGCGTCCCGTCATAGTGCATGGCGTCCGAACCATAAAACACGTAGATATCGCTGGCCGACCGCCCGGCAATGGCCCGATAGGAGGCGCTTTGGGAAGGAATGGGCACGGTCCAATCCGTGCCGTCGAAATGATAGATCCGCCCCCAACCTACGAAGTAGAGATCATCCTTGGCCAAGCCCCAGATGTCATTGAACGACGTCTCAAATTCCTGCTCGATCTCCACCCAACCGGTGCCGTCAAAGCGCGCCAAATACCCCTGGCCACTGGCGCTGACTTCACCGCCGGCATAGACGTTGTCCGGCGCGGTGCCCCAGATTGTCTGCAGATCGACATGCGAACTGAAGGAGGTGCGGGTCCAACTCTGTCCGTCAAAATGGGAAATGGCGCCCGCGCGACCGGCCACGTAAATGTCGTCCGCCGAGGTCCCCCAAATGGTGAGGATGTCAAAGGGGATGCCGACCTCAATCTGATGCCAGGAACCCTCGCTTCGGCGCAACACCGTGCCCTCATCGCCAACGACATAGAGGTTGCCGCTGCCGGTGCCCCAGATGCCATTCAACTTGGCGTCATAACCCGTCGGCTCGACGATCCAACTGGCGCCGGTGAATCGGGCAACCTGGCCCGCGCCGTCGCATACCCAGACATCGCCGTCAGGACTGGCCCAGGCATCGGTGGGGTTCAAATCCGGAGTCCGGCTCCAGGTCCAATCTTCGGCAACGGGTTTGGGTACGATCGGATCGTCGCTACCGCAGGAACTCAGGATCAATCCGACGACTAACAGAATGGCGAATGAGAGCATTGTTTTGGGCATGCATATTTCCTAATAAAGCTGGTCCACAAGGTGCGCTTCTTAAAGGACAAGGGAGATTCAGTATATGGGGAAGCCGTGTGTCAATACAAACGGATCTTGGCGGTGTTTTTCCGGCATCACCCAATGCAATTTTATCGGCTGCAAGCGTTTGCGAACTAGCCACTTAAATCCTAGTCATCAATGTAAGTACTTGTTACTCGACCGTCGTAACATACAACATGGAGCGAATATTCAAACACGAAGGGCGCGCCTTCGCGAAACCCCAAATACCCAAGCCGATATCCGACGTGACTCCATCGCCCTTCGGCATTCTCACCAAACCGCGTCAAAGCTGTCGCATCGTCCAGCCCCATTGAGCTATTGCGATCGTGCATTTCTGCAACCGTTACTCCCCAATCGGGATCACCAAGCAACTCAACAATTTCTTCTTGTAGTTTCCCGTCTAACACGTGATGAACAAAAAGATCTTCAGACATGTAGCCACGTGTTTCTGCATCCGCCTCGGCCCACGCAACAGCCGAGAAGGGAAGAGGATCATACCCGGGATGCAACCACATGCCATAGGCAACGAATAGACCAACGACTACGACTATGAGCACCGAGATAATTGTTGCAGTTGCTACCCCAATTCTACGTAGCAATTGCCGCTCCTCGCTCCATCAAGATAGCATTGGCTTCCGCTACAAGTGCTTGTTGAAAATCCTGCTGCACACTCAAAATGTACCAAATGACACTTTTCCAATGCTATCAACCTTTAAAACTACAGCTCCACGATCACCCGGAAGAACGGCAGGTTGGAAACTGACCGTGAATTCATTTCCTATAACAGTTCGCACGCCCAAGTCATCTCCGACCGCTGCCTTTAGCAATTCAGTTGTCACGCCCGATTGTGGGCCAGGGTCCAGAAAGACGACCCTACGAGACGGCGGCGGCCCCGAACTTCGCAATGCATTGAACATGCGGTGAGAAATTTTCTCTTTCGCAACGAGCCTGTGAATGGGAACCCCGCTGGGCCAGCGAGCGTCGAGCCGATACGCTGTTGATGTCTGTGAATAGAACGAAAGTAAAAGCACCAACGGAAAGGCACGCGAGAGGCTAATATTTGACAAAATTGTAGCCCCAAAGAGGGCAATAGACAGCGCCAACGCAGGAACACTGGAATAGAGGTACCGTGGCACTGCATGATCTCCAACCAATGTTGCCGGGAGCAATGGCAGTACGCAAAACGCCAGCAGAACCACAATCTTGCGATTGCCACGCGTGTACGCACTTGCAGCAGAAACGCCCCATATCGCCCAGAAGATTGCACCCATTAGCACTACAGGAATTGAGCCAAGCTCTAGCCCACGCATAAACTGCGGCGGTGAAACAAGCCAGAACCCGTACACCATGAAATTGCGTGGAATATCCACAAGTGAAAGCGGGTAGTCTCCTGACCCCGCGAGATCTACGCCAACTAGCCTAACTGCGACACCGGTTATCCCAACGAGGCTACACACTACCGCCGCAATATTCACCTTCGGCATGCCATGCCCGAATGCTACGTACGCCCAAACCAATGGTAAAAAATAGCCGGACTCTTTGCTGAAAACTGACAGTGTGATCAGAACGAAAGAGAGTGCAAACTTCCGCCGACTGGAACCAAAAAGAAGCGCTACCGCCCAAAGACCAAACAGAGTTCCAAATTGTTCCGTGATTCCCGTACCCCAGAAAAGGCTCTCAAATGCGACTGGGCTGGCAGCAAACAATGCTCCCGACATAGCCTGAGACGCGCGCCCCAGTTCCAGTTCACGAGCGAGCCTCACCACCAGCACCGCACAAACAATATGGACAACGAGTCTGGAAATTCCGTAGGGAGCCTGGTTCAGCCCGCAAAGCCCATACATCAATGGCCAATAGATATCGTAGACGACAAAACGAACAAGCGTACTGTCTCTTTGAACCACACCCGCTGCATTTGCCAAAAACACCCAGTCATCGTGAAACCACCACGAATTCACAACTCGATAATTGCCGACTACGGTCACGACAACCGACGGCAAAAATACACCCCATGAAGAGCCCCTGGCGACGGCCCTTATTCTTTGAATCAATTTCTCCAAAACCTGGCACCTCAGTTGTGGCCACCTTGGAACTATCTCTCTGAAATGATTTATCTAACGTTTGCAAGCTTTAAGGTTTGACTGACATGTTTTGCACGCCTCGCTCAAAGCGTGTCAGATACGATTGCCAACAGATCTCCCCTCCACTACCTCACCCCATTCGCACGGCTTCCATTTATCAGTCGAAAAACAATCGTGGTTTGATCACTTGGAGAAAATGCAAACAATTGAATTGGCTCCACTCGGCTTTTCAATTCTGAATCGACATCCCGACTCAATAGCGGTTGCAACTGAGGCACAAATGCTCGCGCGACATGAGCGTTAACAACGAGATAGTCAACTTTCTGCGCCTCAAGATCATCCAAAAGTTGATAAATATCTGTGGCAGGTAGGTATTTCACAAACTTGCACCCAGCCCAGAAGCTCACGAATGGCTTGTAGGCCGCAATTTTTGTTTCCTCAGAAACTCGACTACGTAGCCAGATACCTGCATCATACATCCCGACATAGCCTTCGGGATCTATCGAAAGGTTCTTAGTATCATCCACTGATGCCAGAAACAGGCCCGAGACAACAGCAACCACAACGATGTATTTCGTAACTTTACGAGATCCCAATTTGTCAATATTTACAACGAATGCCGCCCCGTGCCCGGCCGCTAGCAGTATAAAAGGCCAATAGGGCAACCAATATCGGCCGGACATGACAAAGTCAAACAGTGGCAAAGGCAACAATCCCATAAATGCCAAGTACTGAATGCGAGGCCGAAAACACAATCCAATCAATGCCAAGATGACCACGGGAATACCAATTTGCTCCGGCAGGAGAAAAACCAGCGCTTTCAAATTACTAGCCATAAGTGTCAAGAATTCAAAGCCTGGGTGACGAGACCAGGAACCATCCAGGAACCCCAACTTGCCAGTAAACGCCCATTCTCCTGTATGATTGCGGATAAACAACAGATAGGGCACTAAGCAAACGAGCGTGCCGATAAAAACTGTCCAAGCGGGTCTCCGCACTCTCCATGCAAATACGCCGATGACTCCCGCAGCCACCAGCAGAGCTTCGGGACGGACCAAATAGGCGTAGCCCAAAGTCAACCCAATCAAAAAGTTTCTCTGCGGAAAAAACAAGAACGCAGCGAGCAACGCGCAACTATAGCTGAGGTCCGACAAGTCTCCCGTCGACGCCAGAAGCGCCGCTGGGTGAAATACCACAATCGACGCCCCCACAACACCGTACCACCGCCCAAGATATCTTTGAAGAAACACAAAAGTCAGAAGAGACCACAGAATTCCCAGAGCAATGTTCACGCCCTGTGCTGCACGGAATACCTGAAGGCCATCACCCGCATCCATGAAGAACAGCGGGAAAGAAGCCAAGATGGGCCAACCGGGCGGAAACGAACTGAACAATAATTTATGATGGAGAACCAATGCACGACTTTGCTCCAGATAGAAGACACCATCGACACTGGGGAAAATGTCTAGTCTCGCGAAGTGGATTCTAACGGCCAAGCCCAATGTCATCAGTATCAGCAATACGAGATAGGGAGCCCGGGACCAATCATTGAAACTTCGCATTGCGCAATCTACCAATTCGATTCGAAGTCGATACAAGTTTAAGCAACAATCTTCTCTTTTCCACACTCGTTCGAACTCATATAGCCAAAGCCCAGATGAAGCCTCTTAGGATTGTACCACGACCGACCCGCCAACCGAAGTTCCCGGTTAAACCGGCATTTGGAGGTACTCATTTCAGCACCCCAAGGCTACTATAGAGTCGCCTTTTCGATATGTCAGATTCCGGCAGGCAAGCACAACCCCTCGGGAGAAACCGTCATGAAGATAGCCCTCGTACAGCAGCACGCATCTGAGGATCAAGAGAGCAACCTGTCCCGCGGGATTGCCGCTGTCCGAGCAGCCGCCGCCAATGGCGCCCAGGTCATCGCTTTTGCGGAGTTGGCATTCAGCCGGTTTTATCCGCAGGTACCAGCCACCCTCGACAGCCTGTCCCATGCGGAGCCGATTCCGGGTCCAACTACGGACGAGTTCTGTTCCCTGGCTGCTGAATTGGGTGTGATCATTGTCCTGAATGTTTTTGAGCGAGGCAAGGACAACCAGACCTATGATTCTTCGCCTGTCATCGATGCTGACGGAACAATATTGGGCATCACGCGGATGATCCACATCACCGAATACGAGTATTTCCACGAGCAGGGCTACTACGCCCCCGGTGATACCGGAGCGCCCGTTTATGAGACCAAATTCGGCAATATCGGTGTGGCCATCTGCTACGACCGCCACTATCCCGAATACATGCGGGCCTTGGCGGTCAAGGGTGCCGACATCGTCTTCATTCCGCAGGCGGGCTCGGTGGGCGAATGGCCCGAGGGGCTTTACGAGGCCGAGATGCGGGTGCACGCCTTCCACAACGGCTATTTCACGGCTCTTTGCAACCGGGTGGGGCAAGAAGAGAATCTCGATTTTGCGGGCGAGTCGTTCGTCTGCGCGCCCAACGGCGAGGTGTTGGCTCGCGCTGGTACCGGCACCGATGAGATCCTGTACTGCGACGTCGACCTGGCCGAAGTGGCCAAGTCCAACGCCCGCACACTATTCATGCGGGACCGGCGGCCCGAGTTGTACCAGGATTGGATCTAGCTGCGCCGCCGCGCCAGGACGCACAGCGCGTTGCCCAGCTTGCCGCGGTCCAGCAACCACTGTTTGGCTGCGGCCGTCAGCCGGGCGGGGCCCGTTTCCATGCCGGTGCCGCTGACAGTGTGCATCGTGACGATTTCGAAGCAGGAACGCTCCAGCAATTTCTGCAGCCCCCGCGGTGAGAACAGATTGATGTGCTGGTCCGGGTCCATCATATCCCAGGCCGCCCCTTGCGTGCGGAAACGCAGGCTGGATGTATTGGGCGTCTGCAAGAGCAACAACCCGCCGGGCTTCAGCAGGCTGCAACAATTGCCCATCATCAGGGCCGGATCCAGCACGTGTTCCAGCACATCCAAGGCCATGACCGCATCGTAATCGGCAGCGCCGTTGGTGTGGTCCAAAACGTTCGCAACAGTGACGCCGGCCGTGGGATTGGCCTGTCGAGCAATTTCCGCCAATTCCGGTGACAGCTCCAAAGCATCTGCATGCCACCCCCGCTTGATGGCCGCCTGCAACAGCACGCCCGAACCACAGCCGATTTCCATCAGCCGCCAGTTCTGCACCGTGCGCTTCATGTGTTTTTCAATCCGGATCAAATGCCGCAAGAAGTAGTCGTGGCGAGCCACTTCCAGTGCCTGCTGTTCGGCTGCCGCGGCGTCGCCTTCAAAAACGGCATTCATTTGCTGCGCTGGATAGGGATCCAGGTACAAGCCGCCGCATGCGGGGCAAGCGCTGTAGTCGCCCGCCCCCACCTTCAAGGTGGGAGCGACAGACTCCTCTTGGCACATGGGGCATCGCAAAACGCTGGCCACCTCAGGGTTGTTTGTCCTTATCAGCAGCGCGGGGCACCTGCAGACCGGGACTTGATGGAGATTCGTCATGGGCCGCCAAAGACCCGGCACTTTGCACGGGTATGACCACCGAGACTTCTGGCTGCAATTGCCGTGACAACTCTTCAGCCGGCACCAATGGCGGGTACCAGGCATTGATCCGGGTGTCCAACTCCTGCAGGCGCACTTGCAACCGATCGCGCTCGGAGAGCACCGCATCCTGGTGCAACTGCACGGCCTGACGGCTGCCCGCCTCGGCCCGACTGGCCGCACCGGCCACGCTTTCGAGATCAGCCAGCGCCAATTGCAATTGTCCTTGAATCAACTCGAAGTGAACCTGCATGTCGACCAATTCCGCGGCCGTGGCTGCGTTGCGGATTTCCAGATCGGCCATGGCCAAACCCAGCTCCGCATTCATGGCCTCCATCTGGCCCGCCACATAGGCCAACTGGTCGTCCAGGGCCTGCTGTTCAGTCGCCGCGCGTTCCAGTCGGTTGTCCGTGACCTGCTTCTGGGCGGCCAGGCTGCCCGATAGTGTTTCAACCTGCTGGTCCAGATCGCCTTTGGTGGCGATCCCAAACACCGAGCAACCGGTCAGCAACCCCAACAACAATACCAACAATGACAGCAACAGAAAACGGAAAGTGATTCGCATAAAAAAAACCTCCAATGATCGCGGGCAGGGGGTCCCGTCGGTGGGCGGCTCCGTCCGTTTTGTGATCCATCAGGGGTAGCTGTAATCATCTAAAAAATGGGGGCCACCGTCAATAGCCTGGCCCCATATTGCCCAATTTAAACCGATCAGGTGAGATCAAAACAGGCCTCAGCCAGCACTTTCCCACCCACCAAGACTTCAATCCGGTGCTCGCCCGGGTACAGGCGCCGTACCGACCGCGGCACAAAGGCGTGCTTTTTGGTGAGGGTGATTTCAGCTCCGGCGGCCAGATCGATGTTCTTCCATTTGAACACCTTCGCGCTCACCTTGCCCCCCGAGCGCTGGTGGTGAACGGCATAGTCGACCACCAGTTTCTGGGTTCGCTTGGCGGTTGATTTCAGGGTCAGGGACAAAGCCAGGCTTCTGCCGATTGCCAAGGACGACTTCGAAAGGCTGAGCTGGGCTGACACCTTGGGGTTGGTCGCAAATCCGAGGACGCGCAAGGCTCCGGCGTCGCCCCGTTTGACCAAAGTGCGTAAACCATGGCGCACCAGGGCCCGGCGTTCGTCCGAAGCGTCGGCCCACCAGGTGCGGGCTGTTTTGACAACCAGGGCCGGATGGTCCTTGGCGATGTCGTTCAGATTATTGGCCACCGAACGGCGCACATATTCGGAGGGGTCGTCGCGCAATTTGGTGAGCAAGGCCACCACCGGTGCGGGGTCGGCCCGGAAGACCGGCAATTGTTGGCCCCAAGGCAACAGTGGTCTCGTGCCTTCAGAAACCAGGCGGCGCACATGGGAGTTCTCATCGTCGCACCAGCCGGAGAACGTCTTCAAGGCCCGTTTGGAATCGGCCAAGATGAAAGCTCGCACGGCGAATTCCGCGGAAAACAGCGGCGTCAGGCGGCGCAACGCATCCAGGGAAAGATCGAAGTGCTCCACACCGCATTCGGCCACCCAATCGATCAGGGGCCAGGCGGCAAAACCGGACAGGGAGTCGCCTTCGATTCCGGCCGGGAAATTTTCACCGGCGGCCAAGACCACCTGCAGCGCGCGCGGGTAATCATGCGGCAAGCCGGCAGACATGGCCTTAATCAGATGACGCACCCGGTCTTTCAGTTCCAGGGACGACAGGCCACGCATGGCTCGCCGTTGGAAGGCGGCTCCGTCGAATTTCGCGTCGGCAACACACAGAGCGGTGCGCAAGCGGGTGACGGCCTCCTTGTCGAGGCCATCTTTCATCAGGCGGGTGGGTTGATCAGCCACGGCATTTTTCCTTCAGGAAGTTGACAGTTCGTTGCTCTGAATAATATGGGGAGCCCGGCTGATGAAAGCCCACGTGCCCGCCCCAAGTGGTTTCTTCCAGATGGAACCACGGCGAGGCCGTGGCCGCGTCGCGGGGAAAACACCGTGAACCCAAAATCGGATCATTTCGCGAAGTCAGCAACAAAGTCGGCACCCGGATGTCCGGCAACCAATTTTGAGAGCTGTTGCGCGCATAATAATCGGCACTGCCGGCGAAGCCGTGCAGAGGCCCGGTGAAGTGCTCATCAAAGTCGACGATGTTGCGCACTTCAACCAACGGCGCCGCGTAATTCTCATCGCCGAGAAAACGCGCCTTTTCCCGGATTTTCCGCCGCAACTTGCCCATGAATCGCCCGTGGTAAATGGCATTGCGGGGCTGCACCAGGGCGGTGGCCGTGTCGGCCAGGTCCACCGGCACCGACACCGTGACCGCCGCGCTCACCGCTGGAGCAACCGCTGCCGGGTTTTCGCCGAGATACTTCAGGACCAGGTTGCCGCCGAGGCTGAATCCCACCAGGGCCATCTCATCATATCCTTCATTCTGCACGGCCTTGAGCACCTGATGCAAATCTTCGGTCGCGCCGCTGTGATAATTGCGCGGCAGGCGATTGACCGAACCGCTGCAGCCGCGAAAATTCATGGCCGCCGCATCCCAGCCCGCATGAGTGAGGGCCTGTACCATGCCCCGCATGTAGGGCCGCGAGGCGTTGCCTTCCAGTCCGTGGCACAGCACGGCCACTCGTTTCGAACCGGTTCGACACCAATCGAGATCCAGAAAATCGTCGTCCGGCAACTCCAGGCGTTGGCGCGCATACGGCGGCGCCGGCACTCGCCTGAAAGTGCTGGGAATGATGGTGCTCACGTGAGCATTGCGGTAGAGCCATCCGGGGCGATAGCCCGGGCCGTTGATCAGGGGCAAAGTCTTGATCCCGTCATTGGGTGAGAGCCGAGACTAGCACACTGCCCGAGGGCGTCAAAGGCCTACCCACGTTCTATTCGGCCCGGGAAATGCACTGCCTGGGTATGGACCAATGTCGTACGCTCCCCAACCAGGAACGGCACAGCCGGGAGAAGAACCATGAGAAACCCCACACTGATCTCCGTCCTCGTCATTTTGCTCGTTCTGCCCGTTGTCGGCAGTGCCGCAACCCTCGATTCCTTGTCGGGCACGGCAGACTGCAATGGGTGGTCGGCCGACATGAGCATCGATTTTCGTCCGGGCGCTTTCTTTGTCCGGCTGGAGTATTTTATCATCTTGCGGGATGCCAACGGTGTGCAATTGGACCGCTTCGATTTCTCCGAATTTGTCGATATTCCATCGACCTCGCTGTTCACCTACAATTTTGCCGGTAGCTGGGCTGTCACGCCGACAGGCAACTGCACGGTTACGGGTGAGTTTGTGGTGCACGATCTCTTTGATGGCGGTCAGAATGTGAGCACCGACACCTTCGTCAATGACTTGGCATGTGGTGGTGAAGTCGATGACCCGGTTGTTGTCGAGCCTTGTCTGTATCGGGCGCACTACTGGCACCGCCATCCGGAATCTTGGCCGGTGGACAGCCTCGAAATCGGTGGCCGCACATTGGATCAGGACCAACTGCTGACGGTCATGAATCCCCGTGGCAATCAGTTTTTCGTATTCGCGCTGACCCGTCAGTTGATCGCCGCGCGACTGAACCTGCTCAATGGTGGCAACCGCAACTTCCAGAACATCCTGGATATTGCTGACGCCGCCGATGCTCTGTTGATGAACTTCGACAACAACCGGCGCAATGCGGGACAGGCACGAGCCGAAGCCCACCGCTTGATGCGGGCCCTGGTTCGTTACAACAAGGGCGGATGTCCCGGCGGAGCAACCGGCGTGACCCTGAGCCTGGATGACGGGAACAACTCCACCTTTGATGGCATGGCGGACAAGGCTGCGGTCGAGTTGCGGAGCCTTGGTGCGATCAAGGCCATGTACCGTTAAATCGACGGGACGATATTGTTAAGTGCCGATACGGCTAAGAGACGATACGATTAGGATTGGGCAAAAAAAGGGGGAGCCCGCAGTTGCAGGCTCCCTTTTTCACGCTCTCAGCGCGATCCCCTCAGATATTCAATGCCATCATGGGCACGATGATGCAGACCGTCAGAAATCCCACCACCAGCACCCCCCATACGCCAACCTTCAGGCACACGTCCTTGATGCAAAACTTCGATTCAGCAGTCGTGTGGGCGTTGTTCATGGGATCTGCTCCTGGGCTTAGCTTTCCCTCGGGGTTGATTTGTTCCTATATCCTACTACTTAGTCGGATATTAATCAAGGTGGTTGTTTATTTTTTAACTTTGATACTGATGTTGATTATCACAAGCATTTTAAAGGCGTTGTGAGGCCCATCCCAGAAAAAAGAAAACAGGTCAAAGGGAACCGTGGCGACATTGCGTATCACGACTCAAATTGACCTGTTCTCTCGCTATCCGCCGCTTTCAGGTGCTCTATTTCAAAAGCATCAACGGCTGCACATCTGTACCGGCTTGGTTCCGCACGCGACAGAAATAGGCCCCACTAGGCACCATCTGCCCGCGGTCATCAGTTCCATTCCAGCGCATCACGAAGTCGCCGGCGTTGCGGTTCTCGTTCAACAAGACCCGCACCCGCTCGCCCTTGACCGAGTAGATCTCGATCTGCACCCGACCCGGCTCGCCCACCGAGAACTGAATGTTCGTCATCGGGTTGAACGGGTTCGGATAGATGCTCGCAATGCGGGCCCCTGGCAAGACCGACGGAGTCACCGGTGCCGCCGGGTCCACAATGGTCGCGCTGGTGGTGTCGGCGTTGGTTGCGCCCAGGTCATCGGTGACCGTCAGGGTGACCACAAAGACTCCCGGCGTCGTGTAGATATGAGTCGGGTTGGCGTCGGTGCTGATGAAGCCGTCGCCGAAGTCCCAGCTCCAGCCATTGATGACGCCATCCGGATCATTGGAGCCGGCGGAAGAGAAGGCGATGCTCACGTTCATGTCGTCAGCATAGGTGCCATTGGCCAACGCGACGGGCATCAGATTGACGACCGGTGCGACAAAGGTCTGACCTGTGTTGGGCAACCCGGCGGTGTGGCTCTGGGCCGTCTGCCAAGTGAAGTCGCCGCTGGTGGCGCCTGTGCCACCCATCTGTAACGAGTGGCCTACCGGCGCCGGAGATTCGGTCACGATGATGTCGACGGAAGTCATGCCCGCGGCGGGGCCCTCCACCGCATCAAAGACGCCTTCATAACTGATGAACTCGACCACGCCGCCTGCGGCATCCACCAGGGCCAGGCCATCAGGTGTGCCGTTCTGCATGCCCGGCATGTTGAAGCTCAACGTGCCGTAACCATCCTGCTGATCCGGCAATGTGCCGCTGATGGCAACCGTATCATAAGTGAAGCCGCCGTTGCCGGTGTATCCGACCAGGGACCAACCGCTCAGGTCGGTGCCCGCGGGGCCAGCCACTTCAAAGAACTCGCCCGAGTCGGTGCCGTCGTTGTCGTAGTGGATTTCGTTGATCCATACGATTGTGCCCTCGCTACCCAAACCAGCTTCGGGCGTGGCGCTGGCTTCAATCCCGGCCAGAGATTCGTTGCCGCTCAGGTCGCTGGCCGTCACCACGTAGTAATAAGTCGTATCGTTGATCAGGCCGTTGTCCGTGTATTGGCTCAGCGCCACCAAGCCCACGTTGGCCAGGTTGTAAGGGCCGCCCATGGATGTGCTGCGATAGACATCATAGCCGGCGGTGTCGGTTTCGAGATTGTCGTCCCAATCCAGGTCCACCAGGCCATCGCCAGCAGTGGCGATCAGGCCGGTCGGCGCGCTCGGCGGCGTGGTGTCCGAGCCACCACTGCACACGCCCAGGAAGACGCACTCGACCCATTCCGGATGATCAATGAACGGATTGCGGTTGCCCTGGCTGGCGTAGATCGAATCGTTGCGGTGAATCTCTTTCGCATCGACGGGATCTTCGAGGTGCCACTGCAACAGAACACTGAGCTGCCCCATGTATGCCACCGACAAATTGCTGCCCGTATTGGAGGCCTGGATCAGCGAGAGGTTGTCCGTCAGGATCAAGTCTGGTTCGGCGGCTCCGGTCGAACCGTGGTTGCCGCCTTCATATCGCACATCCATATAGAGCTGAGCCCGGGCGACATCGCCACGACGATCGGCCCAGGTTTCCCAGTAGGTGGTGTTGGCCCAGTTGGACCAGCCGGGGTAGACGCCGGAGCCGCCGCCCACGTCATTGTTGACCTCGGTAATGTATTCGGTCGTGCCCGAGCCGCCGACGTTGCCGTAGGGCTTGTTGCTGCGTGACGAGTTGCGACTGTCGTTGCAGAGAAAGAGCTGGTGGCAATCCGTGTAGGGATAGTTGCTGCTACCGTCATTGGGAAAGCCATAGCTTTTGGGCCAGGAATGCTCGCGGTTGTAGTCGGTATTGCCGGCGCTCCATTTTTGGTAGCTGGCGTTCCGGTACACATCCAAAATTCGGCTGGAATTGTTGGGATCCTGATCCGCCAATTCCAACACATTCCAGGTGTCCAAGGAAGAAGCCGTGTAGGGAATCTTGGTGTGGTCATCAATGATGTCGTGCAGCGAATTGCGCAGGCTGGCCTGAGTCGTGGTATTGACCGTGTCGTAGTAGCCAGCCGGGATGGTGGCCAGCGCCTGCCCTGTGAGAGCGGCGACCAGCAGCACAACAAATGCCAGATGGGACAGACGGGAGGTGAGCAGATTCTGACGCACGTGGTTCCCCTTAGAGCTAAAATCAGGGAAGCGAATCGCTTCATCGAACATATTGGTGGACGGACCTTTTCTAACCAGAAATCAATTATACCACGTTTCTTAAGTCAATATAACAAAAATTAGGAATGCTTGTCCAATTGGGTGCGCCCGACTTGAAAGGGGGCTCAAACGCCAAATTAAGGCGTCAAAAGGACCCTATAGGCTGTTTCCAGGCTCTATATTTTGAGAAAAAGGCCCCGGCGGTGCAGAACCCACAGGACAGCCCACCACGCCACCACCGTGCCCGCAGCGTATAACAGGGACCCATTGAGCGGGCCGGCCAGCGGCAAACACAGGTTTTTATAGAGCGCTGACTTGATCCCTGACAGGCCAAATATCCGCGCCATCAGACCCGAGCCGACAAATGCCAGCAGGGCATTGCTGCCAAAAACGATGGCCGGGCTCACCCAGCGTTGCCAGCGGCGGATGTCGATCAGCCAGCCGCAGGCTGCCAGGGTCAACAGGGCCAAACCTGTCATCAAAACCGTGTAGCTGACGGTCCACAATTGCTTGTTGATCGGTTCAAACT
>JADGEP010000450.1 GCA_016744275.1 Candidatus Krumholzibacteriia bacterium
GCTTCATTTTCACCAGGGGCACCTGCCAAAAGAATGATCGGCGGTTCAGGCCCATCGGCAAGAGCCCGCGCCACTTCGGCGGCCATGGCTTCGTAGGTGTCGTCCAGGCCCACCAGGACAACCACTTGGGCGCCATCGGCCTGCACGGCCTTGACGGCCGCTTCACTCTCGGTATGGAAGCCATCGCCAGCGGTATCGAATCCGCCCACCTGGAAGAATCCTCGGGCAAATTCCAGGCGCGGCATATAACGGGCGCAGTCTCCGAGACAAACCGTGTAAACCCGGTCTGCAGCCGGTCGCTTCTCCTGCATCGCCGACCGGCGGTCGCGCAATTGTTCAAAGGGCTCGCCGTCTCGGCGCCGAGCGATCGGTTCGACTTCCAGAATCGGGTTGCTGCCGTCGCGCATCACGCTCGTCAGTTCACCCAGGGTGGCGCCGGCTGCGGCAGCTTCGACCAGTCGCTCGAGGTATTCGTCTGCCGGGCAATCCATCAACTTCTCCAATCGGGCCAGCACCAACATGTGGGCTTCCTGAGTTTCGGAAGTGCGCTGTTTTGCCAGAGATTTGGAGCGTTCGCCTTTCAGCAATTCGCAATCCACTGCATCTGCCGAACGTTCTGCCAGGGCCGGATCGGGATACATGTTGGTGCCCACCAGGACCTGCTTGCGGGAAGCGTAGCCTGCGGCCCTGGCAGCAGCCGCCGTGGCCACCTTCTGCTGAGCCCAGCCCGAGACCAGAATCTCTGGCATCCCACCAGCGGCCTCAGCAGCCTGGAATTGCTTCCACGCCGCATCGGCCAGGTCTCTGGTCAGGCTGTCCACATACCAGGACCCGCCCGCCGGGTCCGTCACCTGATCAAGACGGCATTCGTCCGCCAAAATGAGCTGCACGTTGCGGGCAATGCGGCGGCTGAAATCATCGGGCAAACGGTCCACCGCATCGAAGGGGCTGACGTGCAGGCTGTCGGTGCCACCGAGCACGGCACTCATGGCGCCAGTGGTCACTCGCAACATGTTCACGTGCGCATCCAGAAGGGTTTGGCTGCGCCGAGCGGTGCGGGTATGGACAAAGGTGCTGGTTTGATCGGAGGGCATGCCAGAGGCCGTCAGGATACGCGACCACAAGAGGCGCAATGCGCGCAACTTGGCCATTTCCATGAAAAAGTCCGTGCCCACTTCGAGATTGAATTGGAAGCGCGGCGCCGCGGTTTCCACAGCAACACCGCGGGCTTCCATGGCCCGCAAAGTCGCCACCGCCGATGAGAGCGTCAGGCCCAGGCTGAGAGCCAGGTCCGCGCCGCCGTCATGCCAAGGTCGTTCAAATACCGGCAGCGTGCGCATTTTGGGCGCATGGGTGGACATCCAGGTCGTCAGTGTGGCCAGTTCATCGTGGATCTGATCCACACTGGTTTTGATTTGGCCCAAGGTGCTGATGCCCGAAAAAGGATCACTGCCGAAGCAGCCCTGCAACTGGGACACCTCTTGCTGGCGGTTCTTGACCAGAGCCACCACCATGGCGGCGGCCGGCAGGGCCGAGCCTCCGCTTTCGATCAGCAGGGGATACTGAGACAAATCAATTTCGTCCAGGGCGATTTCCAGGTCGGCCAGTGAGCTGACCGACGTGCCCCGGCGCCCGACCTCCACTTCCGGAACCTGATCCGCATCCAGACCCTGCTTGCTCGCCTGATCAAAAATCAGGTTGACCGCCGTCTGACCCCTTGAGAGCGATTTTCGCACCGAGACATTAAAAGCTTCGCAGGTTGGGCAGATGTGCTCTTGGGCCACCAGCCAGGGTGCGCCGTGGTATCCGGCGGCGCGGTTGCCCCGCACAAACGGGGCCTGTCCAGGCAGTGTATCGCGCCAGGGAATGTCCTTGGTGTCGGCCTCGGTGTACATTGGGCTGACCGTGATACCCTCCCAAGTACGGGTGAACATCTTCTTGGCAAAGGGCGCGCCTTTCAACAGGCGCTCGACTTCCGCACGCCACTGATCGAGAGACGGGCGGTCGAACTCACTGAGCAAAAGCGAGGTCTTTTTCATGGCGGTTTTTCGGCTCCGTATTTGCCCACATTCTGGATGCGGGCGCCCTTGGAATGGGAAACGATTTCTTCCGGAAAAGTAGTCAAAGGAGCAGTCGAAAGGAAAGGCTGGATCACATATAGAGAACCCGCCGGTGGCCCGAAGCCGCCGGCGGGGTATTTGAAGCGTTTATCGAAGGTTATAGACCTGTTTGGCCGCGATCATTTTCCCTGGCCGAAGTCAGGTGCAGGGTCCCGGCGGGAGGGCTCCCTGGTTCCACTTTCAGTTCGGTTGCAATCCGGGCCGGATCGCCGCCCAACAAGGGTCGCATATTGTCAGCGACCAACTCGGCCAACTGCGCCGCTTCAACAACCGTGCGGTGAGTCACCGTGATCCGCACCGGGTCGTTGGCCGGACTGCGCAAATTGAACCAACTGGCGGCCGCCAGGGCCAGGGCCGAAGGGCCGTTTTGCCGGTCACGATCGTCCAACCATTGTTGACCCGAGACCATCAACTCCGGTCCGCCGGCTGTCTCGCGACGGTAGGCTGGCAGAGGAAATCCTTCACCCACAAAGCGGCGCTGGTTGCCGGCCTCATCGCGGGCTTCCAGGACAAAAGAATATGTGTATCCGGGCGCAGCTGCGGTGCCGTCGAGCCGGACGCCATCCCAAGGAATTTCCGTTGGCGGATTGCCCTGGCCCACAAAGACCATGGCCGTTTCGCCCCGCGAATCGACCACCTGCAATTTCCACGACGCCACCGACTCCATCGCAGCGGTGAACCGGGCCACCTCTCCAACTGAATAGGCGTCCAGCCAGGGGTGCGGCGTATTGTCGCTTGCGGTATGGACCGAAGTCTTCATGAAAGGCGCCGCCAAATCCGGCAACGTGCGGTCCAGGATATCCAGGGCGTCGTCGAGCATCAACCCCGGAG
>JADGEP010000451.1 GCA_016744275.1 Candidatus Krumholzibacteriia bacterium
GATATCACCAGTATGGACAGCAGCAGTGCTGTCATTACATTCCCACGGTCAAATCTGGATGATCTGCCCAACTATTTTCAGGATCTGATCCTCCTTGTGAACGACAACGGCCAGGTCAGCACACCAGTCCCCATCAACCTTCCCGTGGCGACATACAATGGTCCGGTGATGTTCGCAGCAACCTGTCCGACTTCAGCGACTTTGATGAAGACTCGACCCGCTTGTCGAACCACGTGCTGGAAAAAGTCCAGGTCGTGACGGTGCCGGGGATCGAGTTTGGTCTTGAAGGCTATTTGCGGATCAGCTTTTGTGGATCCATGGCCGACGTGCGTGAAGGCGTGCGCCGTCTGCGGTGGCTGTTGAATAACAACGGTTCGGCCGAATTGAAGGCCGGCGACCGGGTTTTCACCCGGTGACCAAAGAGCAGGCCAATGAACGGCTGGCTGAGCTTCACCGCGAAGTCGACGCTCGCGCTGCGGAAATCGAGGCAAACTTGCCGGGCAAACTGGCTTGCCGCGCCGGCTGTGCAGACTGTTGCCTGGATGATTTGACGGCTTTCACGATCGAAACCGATCTCATCCGCGAAATTCATGGGGATCTGCTGAATGCGGCAGAACCGCACCCTAAAGGTGCCTGCGCTTTCCTGGACTCTGATGGGGCTTGCCGGGTGTACGCGCAACGCCCTTATGTGTGCCGCACCCAGGGGCTGCCTTTGGGCTGGCAGGCCGAGGATGAGTCGGGCGACGAAGTTGAAATGCGCGACATCTGCCCCTTGAATGAAGAGCCACTGGGTGTGCCGTTGCAGGAGTTGACTGCTGATCAGTGTTGGCCCCTGGGCACCTTCGAAGGGCGGCTGGCTTCGTTGCAAGCCGAGTACCTGGGGGAGTTCGAACTCAAAAGAGAAGCCCTGAGGGATTTGTTCGGCGAGAACGTTGCCAAATTCTGATCACCCAGGGTCCTGCATCTGGTGGGCCCTGCATCTGGTGGACTCAGCCGCGGCCGTGGCGCACGATTTCCCCTTCAGCCGAATAGATCGTGTCCTCGGCGATATTGGTGGCATGGTCGGCCACTCGTTCGATGCTTTTGGCAGCCATCAGCCAGGAAATGTAAGCGTTTGCCCGCGCGGGATCTTCGGTGATGAGGCTTTTGATTCGGCTGGCGAATTCGAAATACTTGGTGTCCACTTCGTCATCGGCGGCCAACACCTTGCGGGCAGCATCCGGATCCATCACCATCAGGGCTTCCAGAGACTGACGCAGCATGACACTGGCCATCTCGCCCATTTCTTTCAAGCGGGCGCCCAGGTCCGGTGTCATTTCTTCGCCTGCTGAACAAGCCTTGCCGCTGGCGATATTGACGGCCAAATCGCCGATGCGTTCCAGGTCGTTGTTCATTTTCAACGCGACAATCAGGAAGCGCAGATCGATGGCAACCGGTTGGTGCAAGGCCAAAACCTTCAGGCATTCTTCTTCGACCTCGACTTCGAGTTGGTCAATCTCGGCGTCCCGTTCGCGAACTTTCCGGCCCAGATCCGCGTCGCCTTCAAATACGGCCTTGATGGAGAGATGGAAGCTTTCTTCGACGACAGCGCTCAGATGAAAGAGTTGGCGCTTGAGTTTGTCGAGTTCCTTTTGCAGATGAATTTTCACGGTTTATCCTCAATCGCTGATGCCCCGTCGCGGGGCAGGTACAAGGTGAACGTGCTGCCGGCGCCCAACTCACTGGTGACGCCGACCCGCCCCTGGTGAGCCTGAGCAATATGTTTGACGATAGCCAGTCCCAAGCCAGTGCCGCCCATTTGCCGGCTTCTGGCTTTGTCCACCCGATAGAAACGTTCGAAAAGTCGCGGCAGGTGTTCGTCGGCAATACCGGGGCCATTGTCCTTGACGGCAATGGTCACATCTGGACCTTCAGTGCCGCAAAGAATCGTGATCCTGGTGTTGTCCGGGCTGTATTTGAGGGCATTTTCCAACAAATTGTTGACCGCTTGTTCCAACAAGGGAGCGTTGACTGCGGCCTTCAGTTCGCCGGAACATTCCAGAATAACCCGATCAGCATAGGCGGGGCGCAGGTTGGCCAAATCCCGGGCGACCCGTTCCAGCAAGGAATTGAGGGTCAGGCAGTGGGTTTCAATGCCGCCGTTGTCCGCGTTCTGCTCCAGGCGCGAAAGAGCCAGCAGGTCGGTGATGATCGAATCCAGGCGATCGGCCTGCTTGTTGATGATTTGCAAAAACCTTTCCAGCTCGTTCTTGTCCGCCGGCGGGGCTTCGAGAATGGTTTCCACAAATCCTTTGATCGAAGTGATCGGGGTCTTGAGTTCGTGGGACACGTTGGCGACGAAGTCGCGCCTCATGTTTTCCAACCGGTGCAGCCTGGTCACATCGTTCATGACCAGGAGGGCTCCGATGGGTTCGCCGCCGGCCCGTATCAAACCCGTGGCATGAACTTGCAGCCAGCGATCGGTCACCGGGCCCAGGAGGATGTCGCGCTCCAGCGGACCTTTGCCCGCCAAGGCGTCCTGGGCCAGCCGGGTCAGGCCGCTGTTGCGCCCGACTTCCTGGATGCTGCGGTGGTGGATTTCGTTCGGATCCTGTCCCAGGAGGCGCCCGCCGGCATCGTTCAGGCCGATGACATTCTCGTCGGAGTCCACCGCCAGCACGCCTTCGACCATGCTCGAAAGCACGGCCTCGCTCTCGTTGCGCTGTTCTTCGATGGTGTCGAAGCGTTCGGACAGTTGACCGGCCATCAGGTTCATCGCTTCGGCGACTCGAGCAATTTCGCTGGTTTCAGCCACCCGTAGACGTCCACTCAAGTCGCCGTCCGCGAAGGCTTCGGCGCCCTCCTGGAGCTGGTTCGAACCGCGGCTGAGCTTGCGCGAGAGCATGAAACTGGTGAATGCCGCCAGCAAAGTCAGAACGAGTCCGGCGACGGCGATCTTCCGGTACACTTC
>JADGEP010000452.1 GCA_016744275.1 Candidatus Krumholzibacteriia bacterium
GCCCAGTATTGCGATGCGGAATACATCCGCGAATTCAATCTCGACAATGATTTACGGGAAGGTTTCTACGTTTACGTCGAAGTCAGCGACACCGGTTGCGGCATGGATGAAAAAACCCAACGCAGCATGTTCGATCCGTTTTTTACGACCAAATTTACGGGTCGAGGGCTCGGCATGGCCGCCGTTCAGGGCATCGTGCGTGGCCACAGAGGGACCATCAAGGTCTACTCTGAATTGGGCACAGGCACGACGATCAAGGTCCTGTTGCCCGTGGCTGAAGAATCTGCCATACCCGCCGCACCACTCCCATTGAACGCCTCAGACGATACCAAAGGCGGGACCGTACTGCTGGTTGACGACGAACAGACCATCCGCACCATCGGCCGCCGCATTCTGGAACACCTGGGCTACAAGGCCCTCGTCGCCGATGACGGACTCGCGGGTGTGGAGATGCTGCGCAGCAACGTCGACGAAGTGATTGTCGTCCTGCTGGACTTGACCATGCCGCGCATGAATGGCCAGGAGGCGTTTCGGGAAATGCGCCGCATCCGCCCGGACCTCCCTGTCATCCTGTCCAGTGGTTACAATGAACAGGAAATCACCCAGGATTTCGTGGGGCGCGGGCTGGCCGGTTTCATTCAGAAACCCTATCAGCCACAAGAACTGGCGGCCAAACTCAATGAAGTGCTTGGCCGCCAAAATCCCGGATCCGAGAATCTCTAGAAGGGATTGGTCGCGAAGACTGAAAACTCAGGAATGAACCCTCGGTCGTCGATCTCCAGGGCCCCCACAATGGCTGTGGCGATTTCGGTGGCCCGCAGCTTTTTTGATGACGGCTCTTGTTGCCGGCCCATCTTCGCGAAGAACTCTGTCTGCACTTCACTGGGATTGACCAGCATCACCCGCACGTTGTAAGGCCGCAATTCGGCTCGCCAACATTCGGTCATGCCGCGTAAGGCGAATTTTGAACCGGAATAGGCCGAAGAGCCTTTACCCCCGGACAATCCCGAGGTCGAAGAGATGTTGATCAGCGCGCCGCTCTCCTGTCCGACAAAATGGCGGGCAGCTTCCCGGCCCATCAACATCGCGCCGGTGACATTGGTGGCAAATACCGCTTCAAATTCTTCTTTGCTCAAATCAATCAGCGGCGCGAAATAGCCAAAGCCCGCGTTGTTGACCAGGATGTCGATGCCGCCAAATTCCGCCACAAAATCCGCCACGGCAGTTTGCGCATCAGCTTCGAGGCTCACATCGCCCTGAATGCCCTTGACGCCCAATCGATTCGCCGCCGCCTCGAGTTTTTCCGCAGTGCGCCCCATGATGGCCACCCGGGCTCCCTTGCCCACGAGAGCCTCCGCAATTCCGTAGCCGATGCCTTCACTGCCTCCGGTGATCAGGGCTCTGGCGCCTGACAAATTCATCACTGCTCTTTCCGTTGCGGGAGCAATCTCCCGTGATCGCGTTCCTGATTCAATTCAAGTTGTTCCCAGACTATCAGCAAATGCCAGAACCGCAAGGATCTGGCCTCTTTCCCCGTGAGCCACCTGACACGGCCGCCCAAAAGTGGTATTCTGTATAGTGTTGGCCTTGACGCCAACGTCACCTTGCCCCACCTCGAAATCAGGAGGCCGTGACATGATTCCATCTGCCTTTTCCGCCCGACGGGCCATAGCCCTGTTGGTTATGCTGCTGCTGGTCGGCGCTTGTTCCGATTCCACCGCTCCGGATGATGCTGCCAGTGGCAATGCCCGAAGCGGCGCCGAAGGCTCATTCGACCCTGCGGCCGAATCTTTTGTTCTCAAGACTCTCGATTTGCCTCCCCCCTGGGACGGCCCGGTGGTCCGGGTACAATTGATAGGCAGCAATCTTGTGGTCAATGCGGCCAACGAATTCGTTTCGCTGGATGTATCGATTCGCAACATCAGCGGTCGCCCACTTTATGCGCCGGCCGTGGCGTGGGTTGAAAACTTCACCCCTGCGGGGGTGAGCATCACCAATCCGGACCTAACCTTGGCTCCGCCTTCATTCACCTCGGCCGATTCCACTTTTGCCGATTGGTTGCGCTACGGGTTTGACTATTCCGACTACCTCGGCGATGACGGCGTCCTGGAATTCGAAGAAACCTCCGGCACCAAAACCTGGACATTCCACGATCCCGGCCTGGGGTCTTTTTCCTTCCAGGGCTGGGCCGAATTTGGCATGGCCCCCGAGCGCTCTCGCATTGCCGGCAAGTGCTTTTCGGATTTGAACAACAACGGCATCCCGGATGCCGATGATCCGCCGTTGCAGGGCGCTTTTATCACCGTAGTCACTGCAACCGGCGATATTCTTCGGGCCAATACCGACGCATGGGGCCACTATTCTTTGCCTGTCGAAGCGACGGGCCTGTATTCGCTGTCGGCGGACATCCTCTTTGGCATGCCGCCCTTTCCGCCCTGGACGACCCCCAATCCGCGCGAAGTGCTGCTGACTCCGGGTGCCAATGGCCTGCCCAACAGTTTCCTGGAGGCCCATTTCGGCATGGCCGCCGACTACCCGGCGCCACCGGCACCACCGATTCAATTCACCGATCTGCCGCCCTCTGATTTGCACGCCGCGCCGTGGAATCTGATTTCCGCGCGCCTCGATGGAAACCTGCTGCGCCTGCATGTGGGCTTTTCCGGATGCAGCCCTGAACACCCGTTCCGCCTCTGGATGAGCGGTGGTTTCATGGAATCCCATCCGGTGCAGGCAAATATCGTGTTGGTCAATGAATTGGATGAAGAATGCGACGCGTGGTTTGAACAGCATCTGGTTTTTAACCTCCAGCGACTCGGCCACAAATTTGTCGATGCCTACGGCCCAGGTGTATTGCTGATGAACCTGGTGCAACCTGACAGCAGCGCCCAAGTCATCGAATGGGGCATTTATCCTCCGGACTAGGCTGCCCTGGCAGACCTAAGAT
>JADGEP010000453.1 GCA_016744275.1 Candidatus Krumholzibacteriia bacterium
GGACAGGGCGGTCTCCTGGGAAGATGACTTCCCGTTCAAGCCCAAGACCGTGATCGTGCTGCTGAGCGAGATGGACTACGTGGCCATGTCGGCGGCGCCGGCCTGGACCGCGTCGGTCGAGACCCGGGCCAAAAGATGCAGCCCGCTGGAGATGGCTTTCACCTGAGTCATGCTCGTCGGCATCGCCGGGCTGCTGACACTCGCAAGGGTCAGCAGTTGCCAACCATTGGTCACCAACCGCACGCCCATCAAGACTTTGCCATCGACCAAGGCGGTGTCCGGGGCCAGCTCCGCGCCCGGATCAGTGCAGGTCAACTGCACGATGTCGCCCACGCCCTGCACCTGATTGAACCACGGGTCGGTTGCCATCACCGTGACCATGAATTCGTAGGTGACCGATTGATTGGTCGGTGTGCCCACCCGTCCGTCTTCATGCCCAGGCAGATTCTCCTCACCCGGCGCCAGCATCAACAGTTGGGTGTAGGGGCCGGGAATCACCTGGAATGAATTCGACTCAGGCGAGCCAATACCAGCGCTGAGATTGTCAGTCACGCGGAGCGTCTGTTCGCCCGCGAGATAGATCGTCACCGGAATATTCGCTTCACCATCGATGAAACTGATGTCTTCGGGCACATCCATGAAGCTGTCCGCCCCATGCACCGTCAACGGATCGGTGATGCCGTAAACCCGATTGAAATACTGGTCAACCGCCCGCACCTGCAGCACAAACATCTGTCCCGCGTCTTGCGATTCAGGGGTGCCGCTGATGCCATCGACGGTGCCGCCTGCGGGCGCCTGGCCCGGCATGATCACCTGGGTGGCCACGTAGGGCCCTGGCAAGACATGAATCGGATCACTGGTGCCCAAATGAGGCGGTGCCGAATAGTCCGAACAGGTCACTTGCACGGCCTCGCCAGCGCCGAAGAATGCCAATTCCAGGGTGGCTATGCCATCCACAAAAGTGACCTCGGCGGGTGAGATACTGTTGGCGCCCGTATTGGCCGATAGAATTGCGTCGCCATTGAAGCTGGAGTTGAGTTGGCCCTGATTATCGGTCGCCCGGATCGTCACCGAAATGGGCACGCCAGCGGTCGCATATTCGGGCAGTTCGTCAAAAGTGAAACCTGCGGCGTAGGTGCCGGTCACCGGGATCGGCGCACTGATCATGCCACTGAGGCTCGGTGCGTTTTCCGCGTAAACAGTCAGGGTCTGAGAACCGACCGTGCCCAGATGCAATGAAACCTGGGCTTCGCCGTCGACCAGAGTCGTGAAAACGGGTGTGCTGGCGTTCATATCGCTGGAAGTCAGGCGCACTGCAGTCGAAGCGGGCACCGGATTCCAAAACTCATCCGTGCCGCGCACGCCGACGGTGAAGGCCTGGTTCGCCCCTTGGCTCGCCGGCACGCCCGTCAAGCCGATCAGGCTGCCGGGCTCGGGCGTTTGTCCAGGCACCACAATTTGAATCCGCTTCAATTCGGCCGGTGTGCCATCGAAACGCACACTGGAACCGCTGACTGCCGGATCACCCGGCAGGTAAGCATGAATCCTGACGCCGCCACCCTCGTCGGTGGTTTCATCGGCGCGGTACATGGTCAGTCGTCCGCTCCATTGCCCGCGATTGAAAACCACCGTTTCGTGGCTCAATCGCCCCATGCCAAAGCTGGTGTGCTGTTGCAAATTGATGGGCCCGGAAAACCCGCCCACCGTGTATCCGTCGCCATCGAGCACGCGGATCTCGATATTCATGGGCGTGCCCACTTCTCGGGGCGAGCCGCTCAGGCCGTCAAACACGAAAGCCGCCACGTGAACCGAGACCACATCAGACGAAAAAGCCTCAGCGACAGTCGGGTCGGTCAGATCCTGACCGGATATGGTAAATGTTCCCCGAGTGTCGAAAGTGACCCAGGCTGTCGCCCGGCCACCAGTCAAATGCGCCGCATCTGGCAACACGGCCTGCTCGTCCGTGGAATTCCACTGCACCTGGTTGGAGCCCGAAGTCACCACATGCCAATCGTCATCGCAGGCCTGGACCACCACTTCAAAGGGCACGTCAATGACCTGCGCCTGGGGCGATCCCGTTTTGCCCGTCAAGGTGCCAGGAGCGGCCGTTTCGCCCGGCAGAAGCACCTGCAGGCGCGCGTAGGTTCCGGCTTGGGCTGCTGATGGCGCCAGGCCAACCAATACACTGAGCAAGATTCCAAGGCCTACCCATTGTCCAAAATTCGTTTTGCGTTGCGACCGCACGTTATTGCCCTCCGCTGGGTTCAGTAAACGGCCGGAGCTGCTGCCCCTGCCGACAAAAAGTCGCATTTTCCCGCCACTCAAGGCGCCGGGTTCAGGAACGACAGATCAAGTTGTATGCCAAGGAAATGGGCCCATATGAGGCTTATTGCGGCCGGCCGAGGGCAAAAAACAGCGACGGATGAAACGACTTTATGCCACTGAATTAGGCGTTATTGAAGATCGTTCTGCAGAATCTCAAAGGCGAAATTTGCACGTTCATGCGCTGGCCTGGGCACCCCTCCGAAACAGCCGACCGGACAAATCTCTTACAGAAAGGACTGATATTGGACGCAGGGTTCAGCGTAGGCCGTTGAGCAGAAAGGTGGCTACTTCGGGGGCCTTGTTTTCCAGGCGTGTATTGCGGCGCGAAAGCACCCAATCGGTGGCCATTTCGTCCATAACTCCAAAAATGGCCTTAGCCGCGAACACGGGATCCTGGTCCTGCCGAAACACGCCTTCAGCTTGGCCCTGGGCCACCACCTTGGCCAGCACCGCGAGATAATCAGCCACCTGGCTGCGGGAAACCTGATCCATGAAATGGATGCTATGGCGAAGTTCCACCTGGGTGATGATCGCCAGGTCGCGGTCGTGCCCTACTAAAGAGAGATGCAATTCGATGATGTGGCGC
>JADGEP010000454.1 GCA_016744275.1 Candidatus Krumholzibacteriia bacterium
GACGATGGACGAGCGCCCCAATGTTACGGTGACGGCCGCGCGGCCGACCGCATTGTTGGGCTGATGTTGGAAGAAAATGTCAGGCAATGGGTGCCGCAGGTGCCCAGCGAGAGCAAGAAGTCCAAGTAGCGCGTTGAGTCGGACCTGAACCAGACCAGGAGCATTCCCATCGCCGAACCCAAAGTCAGTTCCCTCATCCGCATTGTCCTGCTGGTCATTGTTGCCCTGCTGGTGCTGGTCTTTATTTGGCTGAATGTTCTGTTTTTGCGGCCCCAAGGCTCTGTGTGGCATGCCGACGTCACCGCACCGCCAGCTTGGCAAGAGGTGATGACCTGGGATTTCGCCGATGGTGAATTTCCCGGCGGCTGGGGTTGGGGCTCTCGGCGCCTGAGCCCAGACTTTCTCGAATTGACGGGCGGGCCTGACCAACCGGCGGTGTATGTCGTCCCGGTCAAGCATGGCCCGGATTACCTACTCACGGCCGAAGTGATGCTGGTGGCATCAAACACAGGCACTGCGGGCTGCGTCCACCTGATGACCCGTGATCTTGGCGGGCAGAACCACTTGAGCGGGGCCGTGCTCTGCGCCGGCAGCAATTCCATTTCGGTGTATCATCAAATCAATCGGCATGATTATCTGTTGGATATCGCGCCGATCGACACGCACTTGGAATCTGGCCGTTGGCACCGACTGCGCTTGACCTGTGCTCACGGTGCGGTCACCATCCATGTCGATGGCCAACAAGTCTTTGCGGCCGCCGGTCCCTTTCCGCCTGGGTTCTATGCCGAGCCCTACTTGGCGGCCGAAGGCGGGACCGTACGCGTGCGTGGTTTGCAGGTTCTGGAAGCGGCAACTTCCGGAGTGGAAAATGCGGCTGGAGGTGGTTCTTGAACACGGAAAAGTACGACAACGAGGCCTTGCGCCAAGGTTATGCGCATTGGTGGGTGTTGCCGGTCATTCTCTTGTTGCTCATCGTCGCGGCCATCGCCGTGACGGCTTGGGCGGTGCCCGTGGAAAATCTGCCCTTGCCCGATCCCGAGCGCCCGTTGTCGGTGCGCATCATGATGGGCATGCTGTACCTGATCATATTTTCGGTCGTGGTCAATCTGCTCCGTCACTACACCTTCACTCTGAATCGTCTTTTTGGCCGGCAACGTCATCCGTACCTCGACGTGGACACTGCCAGTTGGCCCAAGGTGACGATACTGATTCCTTCCCACAACGAAGAGTTGGTGATTGCTGACATCCTGACGGCCATGTTGGAGGTCGACTATCCGCGCGACCGGCTGACGGTGATCCCGTTGAACGATCGCAGCGAAGACGGCACCGCTGAAATCATGGATGAATTTGCATCTCGCGAACCCGGTCTGATTGTTCCTTTCCATCGCAAGGATGGCATCGCGGGCAAAGCGGCTGCCATGCAGGACGCCCTGACCGCAGTCGAAGACGACATCGTCCTGGTTTTTGATGCGGATTATATTCCGGGCCGGGGGCTGATCAAGCAGCTCGTCGCGCCGTTTTTTGATCCGGAAGTGGGGGCGGTCATGGGGCGCGTGGTGCCTCTGAATGCGGGTGTCAATCTGCTGACTCGAACCTTGGATCTGGAACGAGCCGGCGGCTACCAAGTGGATCAGCAGGCCCGGATGAATCTGAAGCTCGTGCCCCAGTATGGCGGCACGGTGGGCGGCGTGCGCCGCCGCGCCGTCGAAGCAGTTGGCGGCTGGGATGTGCGCAGCCTCGCCGAAGACACTGACATGACTTTCCGGCTTTTGCTGTCCGGTTGGAAGACGGTCTACCAAAACCGTTGCGAGTGCTACGAGCAGGTGCCCGAAAACTGGCACTCGCGCATGCGCCAAATCTTCCGCTGGTCACGTGGTCACAACCAGGTGTTGCGCAAATACGCGGCCAAATTGTTGGTCAATCGCAATACGCGCTTGGCCGAAAAAATCGACGGCTTCCTCTTGTTGAACATCTACCTGATGTCCCTGACTTTAGTCTTGGGCTGGGTGCTGGGTATCATCCTGTGGTACCAGGGCGTGACCAAGCCCGGATTGATCATAGTCCTGGCGGTCACCAGTTACAGCACCCTGGGCAACTTCGCCATCTTCTTTGAAATCGCGGCGGCCACCTACCTGGACGGCACCCGTTCCCGGGTCTTGTTATTGCCGTACGTCATGCCTGGCTTCCTGGTCAGTTTGATGTCGGTGGCGCGGGCCACGGTGACTCAACCTTTCGCGCGTCCGAGCAAGGACGTGCAGTGGCACAAAACCGAGCGCACCAAACGGAGCCACCAATGGGAGTAGTCTTCGCCACCGTCGTCTTTCTGCTCCTGGCGTTTGTCTGGGCGGCGCTGCCGTTCTGGCCTGGACTGCGAGAAATCCGGCGCCAGCGCGATACCGGCGCCTTGCCGGTTCAACGCAATTCGCAGGTGGATGTCCGGCACTTTGCCCGGGGATTCCAGGGCGTGCTGGATGAACAGTACGGAGAAATGATTGCCCAATGCCGGACGGTCGGCAAACCCCTGAGCGGCGTATTGCCAGGAGATGGGGGAACGTTCTTGATCGTGCCTCACGGCGAGGCCGGCCTTGAGTTGGACGCCACCGAACGTGAATTCTGCGAACGAGTGGTCATCTCGGCGAGCGATTTGATACTTCCGGATGATTTTGTGCACGTGGCCGAAGTTCAGGCTGCCGGCGACGTGCGCGGAGGCGTGGGCAGTGTGTACCGCGCAATCCTGGCAGATGGATCTCTGCAATTGGCTGAAGGCAGCGCGTCATTGCGCTGGCTGCACGCGGGCACGGATTTGAGCGCAGAGCCCGGATGCCTGTTGCATGGCCGCACCGCGGGCACGCACGAGACGGATGGCGTCCGCCCACTCCAGGGCGCCCGCCCAGGCGAGGGC
>JADGEP010000455.1 GCA_016744275.1 Candidatus Krumholzibacteriia bacterium
CACTCCCGTCGCCCTGCGTCACCTCGCCGATGTCGTGATGGGGCTGCCCCTTCCGGTCGAAGTGCTCCGCCAGCAACTCGCACTCGTCAGCAGCGGCGACGACGACCATCCCGATGCCCACCAGATCGAGCACGAAATCCATGTAATGAGCGTTGCGCCCAAAGGGGATTTGCACAAACTCGATGGCTCCGCCGATGATGGCCGCAAAAAGGGCGGTGGCCCAGAGGCGGCCGGTCAATGGGCCGCGCCAATAAATCATCAACGCGACGCCCGCCAACAGGACCACATGGAGTTGGTCTCCCAGAGGCGAAATGATCGGATGCCGGCGCAGCACCGCCGGGATGGGAAGGAAAAAGGGGATCAGCATGAAGGCCAGACCCATGGCCCAGGTTTGCCACTTCAGCAGCAAGGCTGGCGGCGCGATCGCCGGGATGTGTCGTGGTGCAGGAGTCATCAGGTGCGAGGCTTCCAGATGACCTGTTTGCGCCCGCGCAGGAATTGCCAGAACGCCTGGGCGCTGGCCAGATTCACCACGCACAGAAAATAGGCCAAGCTGACCAGACGCGAGGTATCCATGCCGCGGCGGCTCATGACATGGCCGTACTGGGCAATGCCATAGAAGGCGATCTGGCCGATGAATGCGAGAACCCAACCGGCGCTGTTGGACTGGCTGGCCAGGGCCCAGTTGCTGGCAAAGGCGGTCACCATGAACAGGAACGCCATGTAGCGCAGCACCTTGTGGGACCACAACTGCCAAGCAAAACGTCCAAAAAGGGCCGGATTGAGCAGGGTGGCCTTGTCCTTCAAGGCGTGGAAGGCGCGCAGGCCGACCCGCACCCGCATGCGGTATTCATCTGAGGCGGCGGCCAGGGCATCTTCGTAGAGCAGGGCGCGAGGCTCATAGACCACGCGGTGCCCGTGTTCAACCACGGTCAAAGGCTGCACGAAGTCCGGCAATTGGTCGGCATTCATGGGCGTGAATATCTCGCGCCGCATGGCATCCACGCCGCCGTCCACGCCCACGACCGAGCCCAGCTGGGTTTCCCATTCGCGCAGTTTGTTTTCGTAGGTCATGTAGGCGCTGCAGCCTTCGCCGGTCAGGCTGCCATCGGGTGATTTGTAAACCATCCGGCCCGTGACGTAGCCGACTTCGGGGTCGTTCAGCGGGGCCACCAGATGGCGCAAGGTGTCGGGGCCGTACAGGGAGTTGGCGTCCGAGAAGACGATGATTTCGCCGGTCGCGTGGGGCATGGCCAAATTCAGGGCGCTGGTCTTGCCGGCGCGGGGCACCTGCCGGATGAGCCGCACCCGTTCGTCAACAATGCCTTCGACCAGGGCGTCGGTGCCGTCTTCGGATTCATCGGAGATGACGATGACGTTCAATTTTTCGGCGGGGTAGTCCTGGTCCAACTTGTTGCGCACCGTGTCGGCGATGTGCGGCGCTTCGTTGTAGGCGGCGATCAAGACCGTGATGGTGGGCTCGTATTGATGGTCGCCGGTGGCTGAGGCGTGCACGGTGCGGTTGACCATGGCCCCCAAAACCTTGGCCAGCAAGGGGTATCCGGCATAGACATAGAAAAGCAGAAAGGCGCTGGCGAAAAAGATGACGACCAGGTTGTCCATGGGATCTCCGGAAAGGGCTGTTTTTTGCACGGGGCACGGCGTATGTGCTAGGATCGACCGCTCAGAAGTTATCTTTAATGGTGGAGCTTCGCGAGGTCAATGTCGATCAGGGGGAAATTCCATGAAAAAAATGATGTGCTTGTTGGCGGTAATCCTGTTGACCGGGAGTTTGGTTCTGATACCAGCTTCGGCCCTGGCCCAGGTGGATGAGATCGGCTTCTACGCTGAGCCGGGCGCCTCTTCCCACGCGTTTTTTAACACGCCGAATGTGCCATTTCCAGTGTATGTGGTGCTCACGAATCCGAGCAGCCTGCTGGTGTGGGGATTCGAATTTGGGTACGAAGTGACCACCGGTGAGCCCGATGCACTGTTTCGCCTGCAAAACGCCCTGCCGCCCCAAGCGGTCGATCTGGGTGACAATACGGAATGGGCGCAGGGGGACTATGTGGTGGGCCTGGCCACGCCCCTGATTGCCGCCGAAGCCATCGTTCTGGTGACGTGGCAATTCATGGCGACCGGATACGAGGTGGCATACCTGAACCTGGGGCCATCGGACATTCCCTCGTTGCCTTTTGATCTGCCGGCCTACGAAGCAGGCGGCACCATCGTGCCGATGACCCTGGCGCCCACTTGCTGGGGAACCGAAGTGCGCTTCAACGAGCATTGCCCCTTGCCGGTTGAAGAGCAGGTCTTCGGCGCGGTGAAGGCTTTGTACCGTTGAGCACAAATCGTTGGCGGGGGACATTTCGAAGGTGACCCGCGGCGTGGCGTGAGTTAACTTGCCGGCATGAACATCTGGGACTCATGGGCATTTCAATACCGCAACGCCCGCGGCCTGGCAGCGGCGGCCATGATGCTGTTTGCCATCCTGGCGATGCTCTCGATGCGCTGCAATCCGGTCGTGGATCGGCAGGAAGTGCTGGGGCTGGTGTTGGAAGTTGAGGCCGAAGGGCTGCGTCCGATGGGCGATGGCGTGCCCCAGGCCCGCGTCATTTTGGCGGTCCCGGACAGCGTGGAAATCCGGCTGCTGCTGCCGCCGCCGGTGCCCCGGCCCGGACATTTCATACCCTTGAAAGTCGAGCTCTACAAAAAGGGCGACCGGCACTATTATTTGAATCACGAAAAATGGCGCCTCGACGGGCCGAGTTGAGGCCGGATAGCTGATCCTGGCCGGCACCTTTCTTTGAAGGACGTGACATGAATCTCAAGCATCTGAAGCTTGTCGGTATGGCTCTTTTTCTCCTGGCGGGACTGGGCCTGGTGAGCAGTTGTGGTG
>JADGEP010000456.1 GCA_016744275.1 Candidatus Krumholzibacteriia bacterium
GCTCTAGGAAATCACCACCTCAAACATCCATGTCAGACAAGAGCATCGAAGACCGCGTAAAGGATATCATCGTCGACCAACTCGGCGTTAACGCAGACCAAGTGAAGCCGGAAGCAAAGTTCATTGAAGACCTCGGCGCCGACTCGCTCGACACCGTCGAACTGGTGATGGACCTCGAAGAAGAGTTCAACATCACGATCCCCGAAGAGGATCAGGAAAAACTGCGGACCGTTCAGGACGCCATCGATTATCTCGAGACGAACCTGGACTAGTTTCCGTTTTCTTTCTGTATCAGATTGCCCGGTCCCGCCAAAAAGAGGTGGGACCGGGCCTGATTATACATATAATGTTGGGTAATCTGAACAGACGCGGGCTCTGGCCCGTTGCTAATACACCAGCGTCATGATTCGCATCATGATTCAAGCAGACCGGAGGTGCTGTTTTGGCCGCACGCAAAGTCGTTGTTACAGGAACCGGTATGGTGACCGCAGTCGGATTGGACCGCGACACCACTTGGCAGGCCCTCAAGGCCGGACAGACCGGCATCGCCACTTTGGAAGGCATGGAGCTGGAGGGGCTCAAGACCACCTTCGGCGCCCAGGTCAAAAATTTCGACCCCTCCGTTTGCATGGAGCCGAAAGAGGCCCGCAAAGCTGACCGTTTTGTGCAACTGGCCATGGCCGCTTCGGTCCAGGCCATGGACCAGGCGGGCATCACCGAGGTGGACGATTCCTACCGCGCCGGTGTCATCATCGGTTCGGGCATTGGAGGCATGATCACCTTCGAAGAGCAACACTCCAGGCTCATCAAGCGTGGCCATCGCGGTGTATCGCCTTTGTTCATTCCCATGATGATCGGCGACATGGCCTCGGGCCTTGTTTCGATCCGGTACGGATTCCGTGGCGCCAACTATTGCACCGTCAGTGCTTGCGCCTCTGGTGGCCACGCCATCGGTGCGGCGTACGACCAGATCCTGCTTGGCCATGCCGACGTGATGATCTCCGGTGGTGCTGAGGCCGCGGTCTGTGACATGGCTTTGGCTGGGTTCGCCAACATGAAGGCCTTGTCTTCCCGCAACGACGCGCCCGAAAAAGCCAGCCGCCCCTTTGATGTCGATCGCGATGGTTTTGTGCTGGGTGAGGGTGCGGGAATTGTCGTGCTTGAGTCCGAAGAACACGCGTTGGCTCGTGGAGCCACCATCCTGGGTGAAGTCACCGGGTATGGCGCCACCGGCGATGCCTACCACATGACCCAGCCGGACACCGAAGGCCGTGGCGCGATCGGGTCCATGACCCAGGCCGTGCGCACCAGTGGCATCCAGCCCGATGATGTGGGATACATCAACGCCCACGGCACCTCGACCTTTTTTAACGACAAAGTTGAAACCGGAGCGATCAAAAAGGTGTTTGGCGAACACGCTTACAATCTGAAGGTCAGTTCCACCAAGTCGATGGTTGGGCATTTGCTGGGAGCTGCCGGCGGCGTGGAGGCCGTCATCACCGTCCTGGCACTCAATGAAGGCGTTTTGCCGCCGACAATGAACTTGGACAACCCGGATCCCGAATGTGACCTGGACTATTGCGCCAATGCGGCGGTGACCCAGGACGTGGAGTACGCGCTTTCGAACTCCTTCGGCTTCGGTGGACACAACGTCACACTCTGTTTTAAGGCTCGGAGGTAATCCGGCTTTAAGGCCCGGAGATAATCCGGCTTCAAGGCACGGATAGCATCCGGACCCTGGAAAGGCTGCGAACCATGGGACTGAAGGATTCGATCCAACAGGTTCTGGCCAAAATATCCGGAGCTCCGTCGGTCACGGCGGAGCTCCCGGAATCATCGGGGCTCGAGCTGGCCCCCAGTGCAACCGGCCAGCAGGATGCTGCCGAAATTGCAGCCAACCTCTCTGCGGTCGAGGTCAAGCTCGGCTACGAATTCCGTGATCAGACCCTGCTCGGCAATGCTCTCCTGCATCGATCCCACATTCATGTCACCGGCCAGGACAGGGAACAGTCCAACGAACGTCTGGAATTCCTGGGCGATGCGGTGTTGGGACTGGTGGCCAACGAAGAATTGTACCACCGCTATCCGGACCGTTCGGAAGGCGACCTGACAAAAATGAAATCCCTGCTGGTGTGCGGCGCGCATTTGTCCGAGGTGGCGGTCGAGTTTGATCTCGGAGCCAACATCCGCATGAGCCGCAGTGAGGCGGCCACCGGGGGACGGCAAAGGTCCAGCATCCTGGCCGATACCACCGAAGCCCTCATTGGTGCAGTCTATCTCGACGGCGGCCTGAGCCCGGCGCGTGAGGTGATCAAGCGCCTGGTTCTCAAAAGTGCAGAAGCCGTTTTGGAACGCCGCTCGTTGCGCAACTACAAAAGCCGCCTTCAGGAGCTTATTCAATCTCGATACAAGAGCCCCCCGCGATACAAGGTGGTGAAGGTCGATGGACCGGATCACAACCGAGTCTTCCAGGTCTCGGTCTCATTCAATGGTGAGGTGCTGGGGTTGGGCGAGGGGCGCAATAAAAAAACGGCCGAACAACAGGCCGCGCGGTTGGCTCTGGAAAAAGTGGAGTCTGATCCGGAACATCTGGAGACTCCGGACGCTTGAAGGACTCCGGACGCTTGAAGGATTGTCTTCTCATGCCGGGGTTGTTACACAATTGCTCACTGTGATCATCTGCGGGAATTCCCCATCCCGATGGCACCAATAAAGGACATTTCGTGCGGGCCTTGCAAAAACTCTCCACATCGACACTCATCGCCCTGGTGGCCTGTGTACTGGCTGGAATACCGGGCGGGTCGGATGCTGCCGTTGCTCGCGCAGATAGCTCCGATTCGTCAATCATAGAAGATGCGGACGTGCCCTATGGGGTGGCTGCAGGCTACATGGT
>JADGEP010000457.1 GCA_016744275.1 Candidatus Krumholzibacteriia bacterium
TTGTATTCGCGCATGAATTTGCTGGAAATGGCGCCGGAAGACCCCTAGCGGAATCCTGCTCCTGAAGGGGCGGTGTTTGCGAATTTGTGTACCTGCAGGAGCATATGTTCAGGACGTGGGGGTGGCTGTTGAGACGAGTGAGTGTCGTAAGGGACGCTTGTGCAACAGTTTGCGGATCCATTGGTGGCGTGGTTCGGGGTGGCACATCCCCTGCAACAGATGCGGCAGTTGCTGGTGTTCCGTTCCAATTTTCAGACCGGAAAGGTCATTTAGTGGAAACCCTCAAAACATCATGGAAATGCCCGCTGCGTGACCTGCGCCGCGTCATTGGGGCTATGGCCCTGAGTCTGGCGTTGTTGATTGCGGTGGGCACCCCCCAAGTGGCCATGGCCCAACAGGGCAATGACAGCATGCGGCAGTACATCGAGCGCACCGAAGAGCTGTTGGTCTGGGCCCAGGGCTTGGTGGCTGAGACACAGAGCGATCCGGCGCGGCGGATTTTGCGGCAGGCTGGAGATCTGCACCAGCGCAGCCGGAAATTATTCGAGCGCGGCATGATGATCGAGTCGTTGGGCGTGGCCCGGCGGGCACGCGACGCAATGTGGCATTCAGTACGAGTGGCGCGGGAGGCCATGGGTCTTGATGAGCGGATTCGGATTCGGGCGGAACGATTCCGCGACCAGCACGGCAATCTTTTGGAGCGCGCCCAGGAAAGCCACCATGAACAGGCGATGGCCTTTTTGGAGCGGGCGCGATTGCAGGCCGACCGGGCCCGGGATATTTACCAACAGGGTGATGCGAAGCTGGCCTGGAAGTTGATGGAGCAGGCGGGGGACCTGATGCAGCGCGCGGCCCGTTTGTTGGCCGACGGAGGCGGCCCCGAACGCCTGACCTCGGAACTGGAACGCACCCGCCAATTGATCGATCAAGCCCGTGAACGGCTGGGGCCCGGCGCCGGTCAACAGCAACGGCAGCTGATGGGCGAAGCTGAAGAGGCCCTGCAACGCGCGCTCGAGGCCCAAAGTGGCGGCCATCCTGGCCGGGCCCTGCAACTGGCGGGGATGGCCAACAGCCTGGCTCAAAGGGCCGGTACAGCCACTGCCGGTGCCCCGGACAGTGAAGCGGTTGAGCGTCAGTTGGAGCGCTTTGCGGCCAGGGCCGGACTGGTTGCCGACAAGGTGCGCGAGAGCGGTTCATCTGCGGCGCGCGATATCTACGAACGGGCGTTGCGCCAACGCGACCGCGCGGCCGAGGCGCAGACTGCGGGCGATCCGGAATTGGCGCTGCGGCAGATCCGCGCCGCCCATGGCGTGCTGAATCAGGCTGAAGAATTGCTCCGATAGTGAACAAATTGATCCGGTAACAAGGCGGCGATATCGACAAGCAGAGGCACATCATTTGGGCATGGGTGGCTGGTTTCCTTCTGGGGTGGCCCGCTGTTTTGGCGCATGGTGCCGAATTCGATTTTGAGCGCGCCACCACCCACCGCACCTGGGCCTGGGATCTGACAGCGGGGTTTGATTCGTATTTGCATTCCTACGCCCTGGCTGTCGACGATACCACCGAAACCATTTCCGAATTCATGCTGCAAGTGGGGGCCGAGGGGCGGTCGTCGCACCGGGCCCGCCATCGCTGGCGGGTGCGGGCCGAGTCCTGTGTGGGCACCGAATTGTTTAGGGAGCGATTCGCTGGCGAATACAGGTATCTGGGCACCGACAAGATCGATCGGGTGCGGGTCAACGGTTCGTTCTGGGGCCGCCAATATCGAGAGACCACTGATTATTCCCGCAGCAGTGATAACTGGGAAGGCCGCCTCGAAGCGCGCTTGGCGCCGTTGGTGGGCAGCCGGGCCAAATTCGAAACCCGGGCCTGGACCAGCAACATCCGCTACGCTACTCCTTCGTCCCTGGAATTGGACCACCGCACCGTGGGAGCGGGAGTCTTCGCGCGATCAACGACCCTGGGCAAGACCCAGTGGGGCGTGGGCACCCGGATGGGCGCCCGTTCTTATCCCGACTCGGCGGCCATCGACCGGGACACCTGGAGTCTGGAAGCGGATTTCGATCACCACGATTATTCGGGGCAGGGGTTGCGCGCTTACCACAAGAGCCAGCGGCGCCGGGTGGCCGACGAACGGGTGCGTCCTTCGGCCTGGACCCATTGGTCGGATATGAGCGGCGCCACCAGCGCGGGCAGCGGCCACGTGTTCCTGGACTTGCAGGCTGAAATCTGGCAATACGACGAAGAAACAGCTGTCTATTTCAACAGCGTGCGGGTGGAAGGGGCGGCCGGGTTCCGCGGCGGAGATATCCTGGCAGCGGTCTGGAAAGTGGGCTTGGCTGGTGAGCGGTTTGATGCCGGTGACTCGCCCGAATCGTACACCCAAATAGGATTGCGCGGCGGGTTGGAATCTTATGGCGCCGAGGTGGGGGGCTCACTGACCCTGGAGTATGGCCGCCGCAACTACAGCCAGGGGTCAGTCTCCATCGGGACAGATGCCTTGGATCCGGATTTGTGGGACACGGTTTTGTTGTACAGCGATTTTAACTATTGGAAAATTTGGCTGATGGGATCATGGCAGATCAACCCCCATTTTGACCTGGATCTGATGGCCAACTACGAGCCCGAGAGCCACACCGAAAAAGCGGACGACTCGGCGCTGGGGTTTGCCAGCGTGAGGGTGCGTTGGCGTCCTTGATGTTTTTTGCGGGATCTGGGCCTTTTCGGCGGCGCCGTCCCCTGTTATCATAAACGGGCCCGGAGCCGCGATGCTGCGGGCCTCGTCATATCCATCCCGCGCACCGGCGGAATTCCTTGTCCGCCCTGAAGTTTGCTGCTGAGACCCTGTTGGACAACAATTCGCCGGCTTGCCTGTGGCGCCACCCGATTC
>JADGEP010000458.1 GCA_016744275.1 Candidatus Krumholzibacteriia bacterium
CCTCTATATGGTGTTCTGCCGTTGGTGGATGGGACCGCAAAAAACAGAAACGTCTTGATCTAAAAAAACCGGGGAAGGACATGATCCTTCCCCGGTTTCGTTGAAGAGCCGGAGGTCCCGCCCCGCTCTCCATGTGTTTTACGGCAATCTTCAGCGCCGCATCCAGCTCACTTCATCTTGCCCAGTAGAGGATCTTTCTTGTACCCGAGGGCTTTCCAGTCCATGCGGCCACCTTTGCTGTGACAGTCAAGACACTGCAGCGCCTTGTCTGCTGGGCGCACTTCGTGGAACAGTCCCATGTAGCGTTTGGTCTCCACCCATTCATACTCGACATCTTCGATGCCGTAGGCAGCGTGGGCACCTTCCTGAACGGCCTTTTCGATATCGCCATCGATGAAGAATTCATCCACCGCCAGGGGAATCAGCCAATCTTTTTGGGTCCAGACCGGCAAGACGCCTTCGTGCAACTTGAAGGCGTAGATCTTCGCCTTCTTGTCTTTACGGTTGCCCTGGGGAGCCATGATCGTGACGGTGCCGTCTTGGTTGTAGTCGACCTCGTCGCCCATTTTCATCAGCCGGGTATTGCCATTGTACCAGGCATACTCGGGCACGACATTCTTGCCGAAGGTGATGGTCGCTGAATACTTGTTGGCCTCTTCATGGTGCTTCGGCGTGGACCAATCTCGGCGCATATCCGTTTGGTCTTCCTTGGCGAATTCCGTGATGTGGCAAACAGTGCAATTGAGCCGGTCGGTGTGGAAGTCCAGGGCCTTTTTGCCATGGGGCTTCTCGTCGTGACAGCTGGTGCAGAACAAGGGGTTCTCGGGGCTGTCCGTACCCGACAGGTCAGTGCCTCGGCCACGCACGCGATGGTCTTCGCCCGCATGACAAGCGACACACTGCAGGTTGTTGCCTTCAGTGGCCATGTGCACGTCAAAATCGGGATCGCAGTCGCTCAATTTGTACTCGAGGTCGCCCCTTTTGTAATTGGGGCCGCCGCCGGCGCCGCTGTGGCAGCGCAGGCACATTTTGCGTTCGGGCATGGAAATGCGTTTGGAGACCGAGTCCAACCCGCGCTGGTTCTTCCACAGAATGGGTTTCCATTCCCAGTTGCCATCTTCGTCCTCATAGAGGTCGCGGCGGTAACCGGAAGCGTGGCAGATCAGGCAGTCGATATTTTCGAGTTGTTCACGACTGAGTTGCGGGCTTGGCATTTTGCCCAGACCCGCGTGGCACTTGGAACAGCCCTGAGCGATGACCTTGCCGTCGCTGTTGGTAGCGTTGCCAATCCAACTGGCGGCGGGGTTTGTGCAGAAATCATTCATGGTGTTCATCTTGCCCAGCATCTCGCCATCGGCGTTGGTGATGTTGGGGGATTGCCCTTGCCACTGATAATGCTGGCTGTGGAAAAAGCTGGTGGCTTCCTCCTCATGGCATTCCAGGCAAGTCGACGTGCCTTCGTAGTGCTCGTAATAATCGTCCTGATGGCTGTATGTGCGCCGCGCGGCCGAGGAATCCCCGGCCAGCGCAGCACAGATAACCAACGACATCAGAATGGTCGCGGTCGTCTTCATCGGTCATCTCCTCTAGAAACGAGCACTGAAGCCCAGCGAAATCTTGCTGGCTTTTTTGTAGGTCGGGAAGCCCAGGATCGGGTTGGTGTCCAGATCCTGCGGGGCGCCCAGGTGCCAGCCCGAGCCGGAGTAGTCGTAGTCGTAGTTGATGAAGGCGACCTTCATGACGAACTTCCGGTTGATCCGGTGGGTCACGTAGGTTTCCCACACGGTGCCGCGCGTGCTGGTTTTCGGCGCGATCAGATCGTCCTGGCTCGGCGCGAAGTTGAACCAGTACTGCGAACCCTTATTCCACTCGAGGCCAACCTTGGTCTTGTCGTTGTTGAAGTTGTAACGGGCGCCCAGGTAGTACATGGAGCCGGTTTGTTCTTCTACGGCGGCGAACGGATCGGCGAACATGCCACCGAAGGGCGTGGTCACGCCTTCGATGGGCTTGCTCTTGGACCAGCTGCCGGTCACGAACCAGTCCACGGGGCCGTCCTTGCGGGCAACCATGATGCTGGCCAGGTCAAAATCGCCGAGGTTCACCGAGGGGGAGAAGCGGGTGACGATCGGTCCGGGCATAGCCGCGCCGGTGACCGGATTGTTGGGCATGATCACGTAGCCGTTGAAGCCGTCGGTGATGTTGAAGGCCCGGGCAACGGTGGTCTGGATCTGCATGTCTTCAGCGTTCCAGGCATCAATGTTGAAGCCGAAGAAGGAGGCATCCTTCAATACGGTGTCATTGTTCTGGCCCAGGGTGCCGTTGCCGTACTGGCTTTCGTATCCAAGGCCGTAGCAGGCGCGGACCGTGGTCTTTTCGCTCAGGTTGTAGCCGAAGGTGGCGCCATCGAACTGGAAGTCGATGATCGTGCCCATGGGTGTGCCGGCACGGCTTTCGTCGTGGCGGTAGTGCATGGGAGGACCATCGGTGCTTGGGCGGCGGCCCAGGCTCAGGTAGATGGGCTTGCCGGCGATGTTGCTCCAGTTGAAATAGGCGCGCTCGATCTTCAGGGAAGTATCGCCCGGCACGCCGACTTCGTTGGCATCCATGGCCATGGTATTGGCCTGGCCGTTGAACATGCCGACCTGGGTGCTGGCACCCCAAGGCTTGTACATGCTGGCGCGACCGAAGAAGGTCACGTTGCGGGCCACGCGGGCGTCCATGTTCAGGCGCAGGCGGGTGGTGTAGAGGATGTCGTTGTTGGTCTTGTACGAAGGCACAACCCCATTGACACCCTTCATCATCTCGGTGGCCATGCTGGAAAGTCCGGCCCAATCCTCAGGAGTCATCTCCGCCGGGTCCATGCCGTTGGCGATGGCCATATCCATCAT
>JADGEP010000459.1 GCA_016744275.1 Candidatus Krumholzibacteriia bacterium
GTGTGGTTGTCGATCGTTTCGTCGAATTGGGGCAATTGGTCATGCCGGGAACGCCAGTGGTTCGCATCATCGATCCCTACACCTTGAAGCTGGAAGCCTATCTCACCGACCAACAAGTGCGCTGGGTGACCGAAGGCGAACAGGCGGAAGTTCTGTTGGGCGAGTCCACCGTTGGGGTAGCTGGCCACGTGACGTGGGTGGGTTTTGAAGCCGACCGCCTGACGGGGAAATTCAAGGTTGAAGTCGAGATCCCCAACCCGCATCTGAACCTGCGCAGTGGTGTGATTGGCCGCGCGCGTTTGGGCAAGAATATGGTCCAGGATGTGGTGGCCATCCCGCGTGACGCGGTCCTGAATGGACGCATCGGACCCACGGCCTACGTGATTGAAAAGAACCGAGCGGTGCTGCGCCAATTGGCCCTCGGCGAATCGCAGGGCATGATGGTGATAGTGACCGAAGGATTGGCCAAAGGTGATCAATTGGTGGTACGCGGCCATCGGGATCTGCGCGACGGCAGTCTGGTCAAGGTTACCGAGACGGCGCGCGCGGCCGATGGTTCGACAGCGAATGATCCGGCGACCGTCACCGATGCGGAAATCGACTCGCGAGTGCCGGCCAATTCCAATGCGGCTGCCCTCAATGATGGTGATGTGGAGGCCGGCCGATGAAAATCACCAATGGAGCCATCCAGCGGTATCCGATGATTTTTGCCTTCATGTTCATCATCGTGATCATGGGAGTGAAAGCCTATCTGACCCTACCGCGGGAATCATCGCCTGACGTGAAAATTCCCTTCGTGATGGTGATGGCGCCCTATGCCGGCACCAGCCCGGAAGACATGGAAAACCTGGTGACACGCAAGCTGGAGCAACAGCTGAAGGGTGTTGAAGATTTGAAGGAGATGACGAGCTCGTCGTCCTACGGCATGTCTGTGGTGACGATGGAATTTGAATCTCAAGTCGACATGAGCGACGCCTTGCAGTCGGTGCGCGATCGAGTGGAACTGGCCAAACCGGATCTGCCCGAAGACCCGCGCAATGATTTGGTCGTGCAGGAAATCAGCAGCTCGGATGCCTTTCCGGTCATGCAGGTGAACCTGGCCGGTGATATCGATCTGTTTCTTTTGAAAAAGACCGGAGAAGACCTGCAGGAAGAGCTGGAGCAGATCAAAGGCGTGCTCGGGGTGGATCTGGTTGGCGGCATCGAGAATGAGGTGCAGGTCGATGTGGATCCGGAAAAACTGGGCTACTACAGCCTCGGACTGGTCGATGTGCAGGATGCCATTGCGCTGCAGAACATGACCATTCCGGGCGGCAAACTGGGCCTCGGAGTTTACGACTACCAGGTGCGGGTGCCCGGTGAAGTCGAGAAGGTGAACGAGATCCTGGACTTTGTGGTCACTCCCGGCGTGGACCCGCCGGTATTTGTACGCGACCTCGCTACCGTGAAATTTGGCATCAAGGATCGTGAAACCATCAGCCGGGTCAATGGCCGTGATGCGGTGACGTTGGTGGTCAAGAAACGCAGTGGTGAGAATATCATCACCATCGCCGACGACGTCAAAAGCACGATTGCCCGCCTGGAGGAAACGTTTCCCCAAGGCACCAAGGTGACGATTGTGGCCGACCAATCGCTGCAGATAAAGCGCATGGTGCGTGAACTGGAGAATAACATTCTCAGCGGGTTGCTGCTGGTGGTGGTGGTTTTGTTGGCTTTCTTCGGTGTGCGCAACGCTCTTTTTGTGGGCATCGCGATTCCGTTCTCCATGCTGATCACCTTTGTGGTGCTGCAGGCGCTGGGCATCACCCTGAATATGGTGGTGCTGTTCAGCCTCATCCTGGCGTTGGGCATGTTGGTGGACAACGCCATCGTGATTGTGGAGAACATCTACCGACACCGCGGGCGGGGCAAATCCAATACCGAAGCCTCGCGCGTGGGTTCTGGCCAGGTCGCGGGCGCTGTGATCGCTTCGACTTTGACGACGATCTGCGCCTTTGGGCCAGTGGTCTTCTGGCCCGGCATCATGGGCGAATTCATGAGTTATCTGCCCATCACCGTGATCATCACCTTGGCGGCTTCATTGCTGGTCGCGCTCATCTTCAACCCCGTGCTGTGTTCTCGTTTCATGGGCGTGCCACGGGGGGAAAACGAGCAACAGCTATTTGGTGACCGTCTGATCGCCTTTGGTCTGGGTACTTACCGGCCGTTTTTGAAATGGGCCTTGGGACACCGTTTCTTGGTGATGGTGCTGATGAATGTGCTCTTTGTAGCGATGTTCCTGGCCTTCTTCAATTTTAACGCCGGGGTTGAATTGTTTCCGGATATCGATCCCCAGTACGCCAATGTGAACATTGACGCACCCAGTGGCACTCGCATCGAAATGACAGACTCCTACGCCAGTTCCATTGAAGAAGTCGTGCGGGATATTCCTGATTTGTTGGCCTACAACACCTCGGTGGGCACGCCCATTGATGCCCAGAGTGCCGGGGGTTCGCTACCGTCACATCAGGGCTTTATCACCTTGGAGTTTCCGGAAACGGCAGATCGTACGACTTCCTCGAAAGGCTCGTTGGAAGACTTGCGTACGGCCTTGGCCGACTTCACGGGCGCGCGATTGACCGTGCAAAAGATGGAAGAGGGCCCACCAACCGGTAAACCCGTGAACATCGAAATTTCTGGGGATGATTTTGACGTGCTGGGCGAAATCGCCGGGCAGGTCAAGGACAGCATCCGGAATATCAATGGTTTGGTGGATATCACTGACAACTACGACCATTCGCTGCCCGAGTTGAAGGTGATTCCGGACGTGGAAAAAGCGGGCAGGTATGGCCTGCGCACTTTCGATATCGCGGGCACCATCCGGACCGCTTTGCACGGCAGTGAG
>JADGEP010000045.1:0-1123 GCA_016744275.1 Candidatus Krumholzibacteriia bacterium
GCCTGATGTTCAAGACCCACTTCGCCGATCCCCTCGACAATACCAGCGCCTTGGTGCCCATGATTGCCAGCATGAGCCAACCGGCTTACGCCCAGGTTTGGTGGCCTTGCAAAGACCGCCCCGACGACAAATTCCGGATGAGCCTGAACCTGACGGTGCCCGACACTTTGGTGGGCGTTTCCAACGGGAAGTTCCTGGGCATGGAGGCGGCCGATCCGGGCTGGAGCCGTTACCGCTGGCGCGAAGATTACCCCATCGCCAGTTACCTGTTCTCCGTGGCGATCACCGATTACCGGGAGTTGGCCTCGGATTGCCTGACGACCCTGGGTTCGGATGTGCCGCTGCACAATTGGGTTTTCCCGGCCAGCGAAGCCGACGGCATTGCTGATTTTTCTCCCCTTTGCAGCATGGTCGATTTCTGCGAGTCGCGTTTTGGGCCTTACCCTTTCCAGGGCGAAAAATACGGCCACGCGCAATTCCTGTGGCCAGGGGCCATGGAGCACCAAACGGTCACCAGTATTGGCGATGCCAGCCTGACCGGTGACGGCAGCCACGAGTGGTTGCTGGTGCACGAATTGGGGCACCAGTGGTTCGGCGATAGCCTGACCCCGGCCGCTTGGGCCGACATCTGGCTGAATGAAGGCTTTGCCACCTACACCGAGGCGCTTTGGTTCGAGCACTCGGTGGACCGCGATGCCTACGACACTTACATGACCAACGCCCGCAACGAGGGTGAGTGGCTGGCTCAGGGTCCGGTTCACGATCCGGTGCCCATCTTTCCCGGGCGTGTGATCTACGACAAGGGCGCCTGGATCCTGCACATGCTGCGGGGCCGGATGGGAGACACGGCGTTTTTTGGCATGGTCGACGAGTGGGCCCAAGGGGTGGGGCGCGAGCTGGGCCATGTCACGACTCAGGGGTTTATTGATCTGGCCAGCGCCTGGGCCGGCGAGGATCTCAATGCTTTTCTCTGGACCTACCTGACCAATACCGTCTTGCCCGTGGTGAGCATGGACTACGCGGTGAGCGATGGTGCCGGTGGTGCGGACTCCCGTTTGCGGGTGAGCCTGACCCAACGCCAGACGCCGTTGTTCGACGACGTTTTTCCGGTGGTGGTGACCAC
>JADGEP010000045.1:1133-14653 GCA_016744275.1 Candidatus Krumholzibacteriia bacterium
CTTCATATATTTATAATTCTGAGATTAGGGCCAGGTGTGATTCTGGATTGATCACCGATGTGGGATACGGACAGGGACTCAATTATGAAATGATGGTGGCATTGGAACCTGATGTTGTTTTTCTTTATGGTGTGGAAGGAAATGTGACCACCACGGCAGGAAAAACCACCCTCATGGTGGCCCTGGATGCGGTGTCGACTGCGGTGGAATTTGAATTGGGCGCGGAGATTCTGCGGGTCGAGCTGGATCCTGAACACATGGTGCTTTGGCATGGCGCCGGCAATGCGGCCAAAAGCTCGGGATTGACCAGGGCGTTTCCCAATCCCTCGGCTGGCAACTATATCGTATTTCGCTATTGGTTGGAACAGGACGCACGGCCGCAGCTCAAAATTTACGACGTGATGGGGCGGGAAGTGGCGTCGCGGGAGTTGGGCCGCAACGACCGGGGCTTGCACGAATGGGGTTGGGACGTGACCGGCGACGAGGGCCGCCGGATCCCCAGCGGAATCTATTGGGCGGCCCTGTACGTCAATGGCGAGCGATCGGTGGCAAAGTTCTCGGTGGTGCGTTGACCAACGGCCCGCGGGCTATTGGCCCTCGCTCCACGTTGTGAGGAATACTTCGCCTTCCAACTCATAGGGGAATGGCGTCGCGTTTTCCCATTCCTTGCCGCCTTCGATGTCGGAAATCACCCGGCACTCGGGCAGTCCCAGTTCGAATGCATCCAGGTTCGGCAAAAGGTTGGTGAGCAACGAACCGCCCAGCATGTTGGCCAATTCACTCAACACATCCATGACTTCAAACTCGTCTTCTTCCATGGTAAAATCGCGCATCATCATGGATCCGGCCAGTTTCAGGGCCATACTCTGGGGCATTACCAAACCGACCATGGCGGGATACGGCTTGTAGATGGGCAGGCGGGTGAAGAACACCGCTTCATCAGGGGCGTACTCGACCGGTTCGCTGAGAGGCAAGGCTTCCAAAAAGGCCATGTTCTCAATGACCTCGCTGATGGCCTGCTGCATGGCTGTGGCGACTTCTGCGACGGTGATGGTTGTCATCAGGAATCCTTTCCAACGGCCAGAAGGTCGAGGCCTTCGCCGATGCTCATGGGGTTGACAGGTTTGCGCAGCACCACGCCGGCGCCCATTTCCAACAGTTCGTCCTTGCGGGCCTGGTTGCCGCTGCTGGTGATCACCATGATGGGCATGCCGTGAAGCTTGGGGCTGCCGGCGATGCGGCGGATCAGTTCCCGGCCGTCCAGGACTGGCATGTTCAGGTCAGTGACCAACAAGTCGACCGGCTCGGCCTTCAATTTTTCCAGGGCGACCTTGCCGTTTTCAGCTTCCATGAACTCCACTTCTTCTTCGATGGAGATTTCCAGGCATTGTTTGATGAACATGCGAGCGGTGCCCGAGTCATCTGCAATCATGATCTTCATTCTTCCGTCTCCTGATTATCTCCGAAGAGTGCTTCGGCAGTGGCTTTGAAGTCCACCTGCACGTCCAGCGCCAAGCCTTCCAGGCCGCTGGCACTGAGATCGACGTATTCGAGGTAGCCTGGGTCCAAATCGTATTGCATGTCATCCACGCCGGTGCCCACACCGAACATCATGGCCAGCATGTCGGCCATGTGAACGACGTAGGCGATGGCTTTGAATTCTGGAGATGCCAAAGCGGGGAGGTGATGGTGCTCGATGGCGGCCGAGAGGGTGTCGGGCAGGCGCCAGCGCTGGGCCAGGGCTTGGCCGACTTCACAATGGTTGGTGCCGATGGCTTCGGTCTCTAGCTCCAGTTGGCTGGAGTCGACCAACTCAGAACGCAAGCGGGTCAGGTCGGCCGCAGAATCTGCGAGGTAGTCGGAAATGACGGCCTTGCCGATGTCGTGCAAGAGACCCGCAGTGAAGGCCACGCCCAACTCCACGCGGCCGTTGGTATGACGAGCCAGCTCGCGCGAGGCGATCGCCGTCCACAGGCAATGGCGCCCCAGGTCGCCCCGGTTGCCCTGATAGCCCGCCAGTTCTGAGTTGAACAGGTCGCCCGCCGAAGCGGCCAAAGCGATGCCCACCACTTTGGTTTCGCCGAGAAAAGCCACTGCGTCGACAACCGTTTTGACTTCCCGACGCACCCCGAGGGCGGCCGAGTTGACGGTCTTGAGCACGTTGGCGGTCAGGCCGGGATCGACTTCGATGATTTTGACCACATCGGCGATTTCATATTCGGCCAAGCCAATCAGAGTTAGCAATTGCCCGGCGCCCGGCGAGAGCGGTTGCACAGTCTTGACCTTTTTCAGGATCACCTTGGCCAGCGCCTCGTGGGCTGCCGAGTCCTGTGATTTGAGGTTCGTATCGGTCATCGGAGGCTGCTCCTAGATAGTGGTGACTTCGAGGCCGGGCGACGAGATCTGCACCTTGCCATTGTCGACTTGAATGGTAACGGTGCGGCTGATTGAACCGCCGACATCTTCGGCCACAGCGCCCATGCGTTGGCCCCACAGGCCTTTTTTGATGGCCAGGACATTGCGTTTGCCGATGTTGAAAGTATTGTTCTTGTCCATGACATTGGCGCCGCCGGTCAGTTTGACGACCACCTTGCGCAGATTGGCCGCCGCGCCCGCCTTTTGCATCAGTTGCAAGAGGGCCGGCACACCGGTGTCCGCAAAATATCCAGGCAGTTTTCCCGCCCGTTCCGGATGCACCTTGGATTCGGGCAGTGCGATGTGCACCATACCGATGGAGCGGGTGGCCGGATCCAGGATCACAATGGCCACACAACTGCCCAGGGCATGTGTCTTGATGACATCTCCCGGCTTGTTGACCATGCCCAGTTCACCGATGCCCAGAGTGACAGTGCTCACACTTTTGCCTCTTTCCTATTCAGCAGGCTCAGGGATTTGTTCGCGATTTCCTTCAGGGGAACCAGCTTTTGGGCCGCGCCAATGCCCCACGCAACCTTGGGCATGCCAAATACGACGCACGATTGCTCGTCCTGGGCCATGGTGGGGGCACCGGCCTGGCGCATGGCCAGCAGACCATTGGCGCCGTCGCCGCCCATGCCGGTCAAAATCACGCCGACGGCATCAGGGCCGTAGGCGGTGGCCGCCGAGGTCATCAGCGGCTCTACTGAGGGGCAGTGTCCGTTGACTTTTTCTCCAGCTTGCACACGGACCTTGAAGCCCTGGCCGGATCGCACCACCCGCATGTGAAAACTGCCCGGGGCAATGAGCACCTGGCCGGGCAAGACCCGATCGCCATCGCACGCTTCCCGCACGGTCATAGCGGATTGCTCGTCGAGGCGCTCGGCGAACATCTTGGTGAACCCGGCGGGCATGTGTTGGACTATCAATACTGCGGGGCTATCAGCCGGCAAGGCCGAGACCACTGTGCGCAAGGCTTCGGTGCCGCCGGTCGAAGCGCCAATGATCAGGGCTCGATCGGAGCTGCCGGTTTGGCCGCCGGCGCGCGAACCTGGAGCGGTGGACTGCTTTTGGCCGGGCAGTGTATGACGGTGCACCTGGGCCCTGGCGGCGATGCGCACCTTGCCCTGCAAGTCCAGAATCATGTGTTGCAAACCCTGAGGGTCACCGCTGTGGGGTTTGGCGACAAAGTCGACTGCGCCGGCTTCCAGTGCTTCGAGGGTGACCTTCTGGCCACGCTCGGTCAGGGCACTGACCATGATGGTGGGGATGGGAATGCGGGCCATCATCTGGCGCAGAAACTCGACCCCATTCATGCGGGGCATTTCCACATCGAGGGTCACCACATCGGGGCGCAACTTGACGATCTGGTCGCGCGCGTTGAAGGCGTCGGTGGCCGTGCCGACCACCTGAATGTCTGGCGCGGCATTCAAGCCCTGGGAGAGGATTTCCCGAACCAGGGCAGAGTCGTCGACAATCAGAACCCGGATATCAGGCATTCTTTTCCTGTTTCTCGAAGAGCAATTTGTTGGTGTCCAGCAGGATGGTGACGTGTTCTTCGTGTTTGCCCATGCCGCTGATGTATTCGCTGCCCAGTTTGCGTTCGCCGCCCGACGGTGGAGCCGAAATGGTGCCTTCGGGGAATGAACCAACTTCGTTGACCCGGTCAACGACCAGGCCCACGGTGGCGCCTTCAACGGTGACGACGACCACGCAGGTGCGGGGGTCATATTCGCGGGGCTCCATGCCGAAGCGTGTGCGCACATCGATCACTGGAATGACCGTGCCACGCAGGTTGATCATGCCCTTGACGTAGTCTGGCACATCCGGCACCTCGGTGATCGTATGCAGGCCGACGATTTCGTTGACGTCGAGAATCTCCACGCCAAAATCCTGTCCACCAATGCGGAAAGTCATGTACAGGTCTTTGTGGGCATCGTCGAAGTCGGCGTCGACCAGTTCGTGGTCGAGGTCTTCCTGGTCTTTGGTCAAAGTCGTCACGTTTTCCTCCGCTCAAGTCGAGCCATGGGTCATTTTTGAGTTCAAACGGTGGCCATCGGCGAGGTCGCCGTATTGGCCAGGATTGTCGCCACGTCGAGAATCAGGCTGATGCTGCCGTCGCCGAGAATGGTGCAACCACTGACACCGTGGGGTTGTCCGACATAGGTGGACAGGCCCTTGACGACCGTTTGTTGCTGGCCCAGGATTTCGTCGGCAAAAAGGGCGGCGGTGGTGCCGTCGTTTTCGACGATGACCACGATGCCGTCCACCAGGTCCTGGCAATCGCTGGGCACGTTGTACAGTTGGTGCATGCGGACCACGGGAATCAGTTCATCGCGCAGTTTGACGACTTCGGTATTGTCCGGAGTCAGGGTGATCTGGCTGGCCACGGGCCGGAAGGCCTCACGAATCGACAACATGGGGATGTTGTAGGTGCTGCGCCCCACCCGTACCAGCATGCCTTCGATGATGGCCATGGTCAGCGGAATGCGCATGATGAAGCTGGAGCCCTTGCCCAGGGTGCTCTTGATATCAACCTTGCCGTTGATCTTCTCGATGTTCTTTTTGACAACGTCCATGCCCACACCCCGGCCACTGATTTCAGTGACGGTGGCGGCGGTGGAGAAGCCCGGTTCGAAGACGAGCTTGAAGACATCTTCGTCGCGCATGTCGGCACCGTCGCCCTCGACCAGGCCTTTGCTGATGGCCTTGGCCAGGATGACATCACGGGGCATGCCGGCGCCGTCGTCGCTGACGATGATCCAGACTTCGCCACTTTCGTGACGGGCCTCGATGGTGACCACGCCGGATTCCGGTTTGCCGTTTTCGAGACGGACATCCGGCTTCTCCAGGCCGTGATCGATGGCGTTGCGCACAATGTGCACCAGGGGGTCACTGATTTTTTCAATGACCGTCTTGTCGACTTCGGTTTCTTCGCCGTGCAGTTTCAATTCGACCTTTTTACCGGCCTTCAGGGCCGTGTCGTGCACCAGGCGCACCATTTTCTTGAAGGTTCCGCTCAATGGCACCATGCGAACGGACATGGCCACATCCTGCAAATCGGTGGTGATCCGCCGCAAGTGATGGCTGGCCTTTTCCAGATTCTCGAATTCCTGGCCGTCGAGATCGGGGTTGCGGGTCACCATGGTTTCGGCGATCACCAGCTCGCCCACCAGATTCATCAGGGTGTCAAGTTTGGTCAGATCGACCCGGATGCTGCCGCTGGGTTTGGACTTTACCGTCTCCGATTTGCGTGCCATGTCGGCCTTTCTGGGGTCGGTGGCTTTAGCGGCCGCCGCTGGTTGGGCTTGGGGCTTGGCGGCCGGTTTGGCAACCGGCTTGGCAGCTGCTGCCACATCTTCGGTCTTGGCGGCGGGCTTGGCGGCCGCCTTTTTATTTTTCATGCCGCCCAGGGGAATGAACCCCTTGCGTGGCGCCGTGTCTTCGACTGCCGCGGGGGCTTCTTTGGCGGGCGCATCCTGGGCAACCAACAGTTCGAGACTGGCTTTGAGGCCAGCCAATTCGGGGATGTCGCCGTTGCCACCGGCGCCAATATCACCAACAGCCTTGCGGGTCATGTCGACGACGGTCAGGAATACGGCCATGGAGTCTTCATCAGCGGCAATGGCGCCATCGACGACTTTTTCGAGAACGGTTTCGATGTGATGGGTGAGATCTTCGAGGTGCTGAAAGCCCATGAAGCCCGAGTTGCCCTTGAAGCTGTGCAGGGCGCGCAAAGCTTCGGACAGATCAACATCTTCGTTTTCGTCGGACAGCACCTGCAACAGGTTCTGTTCCGCGGAATCCAGCAATTCTTCCGCCTCTTCCATGAACCGTTCGCTCATTTCCGGAGTGATGGTGATGGTGGGGAATTCGATTGCCTGGTCGTCGGCTGGAGCCTCGGCGCTGGCTTCGGTTGCAATGGTTTCGGTTGCAGTGGCTTCGGCCGCGGCGCCGCCCTCGGCTTTGGCCTCGATGGACACCTGTAGGGCTTCCACCTGAGTGGTCACTTCATCGGCGAAAGTGTCGTCGCGACCGGAGTCCGCCAAATCGTCCATAACTTTACGCAGCAGATCGATTGTCTGCAGCAGCAGGCTGATATCCGGGCCCTCCAACAGGGCTTCTTCCTTGCGAAAAATGTCGAGCAGGTTCTCGGCGCGGTGGGTGAGAGCCACAATTTGGTCCAACTCGAGAAAGCCGGCGCTGCCCTTCATGGAATGGAACAACCGGAAGATGCTATTTACCATTTCCAGGTCCACATTGCCCGCATCGTCCTGGGTAGTTTCCAACTCCACCAACTGGGGCTCGACGTCGTCTATCATTTCGAGGCCTTCTTCGACGAATGCCCCAAAAATTTCGAGATCCATGTCGTTCATATGACCCAGGCTCCTCATTGAGGTGTGAGCAACCGGGTGCTGACACCGGTCGCATTGGTATTACAGAAAAAACATCGGATATCTAAGGAGACCCTTAAGTGCGATTCTCAAAAGAGGGCTGAATATCAGGCCAGATGGGACCGTGAAAGGGGTGTTGGGGAAGGGTGTGACTGGTCGGTTGATGCCGTATTTGGACAGCCATATCGAGATAACATATTGAAAATCAATTGTCTACGTGGCCGGCCATCTCAAAGTCCCGGCCATTGGGTGGGATGCCGGATGGCCGGGCCGGTCCCAATCGCATTCTTTCAAATTCCGGGCACCAGAATGCGCTGGAACCGGGTCCGGAGCCTGTCAGCGGCGGTGAGCGGAAATGAATTCTTCCACTTCCGGAATGCCGCCTTGCAGAACAAGATAGCCGTTGTACGGCTCGCGATCGGTCGTTTCGCCGTTGACGGCCGTCAGCATGATCTTCTGGACAACCTCCGGGTCATGGCTTTGGCCCAGAGCCCAGCCCAGCTTCACGTAGGCCACTTCAGGCAGCATGTTGGCTGCCGGCACCACGCCTTTGCCCATGAGCTCGCGTCCGGTTTCGTAGACATACATTTGCACGTAGCCCCACAGCGTTTGCACGGTCATATAGACGTGAACCCCGGCTTTTCGGGCGCGATCAAGGGCCGGATAAAGTGGCTTGTTGACGTGGCCGAGGCCGGTGCCGGCGATGACGATGCCCTGGTAGCCGTTGTCGACCAGGGAGTCGATGACATCCGGCTTCATGTTGGGGTAGTAGTAGACGAGGCTGACGCGGTCGTCAAAAACGGCGTTCAGTTTGAGCTGGTTGTCGTCCCGGCGGGGATTGTAATCCTGGCGGAAGGGCGCCACGCCATTTTCATCGATCTTGCCCAGGGGAATGTCGCTCAGGGTGCGGAAAGTGGAGCGGTAACTGGAGTGCATTTTCCGCACGCGGGTGCCGCGGTGCAAGAGGCCATACTCATCGCTGGTGGGGCCAAACATACAGACCATCACCTCGGCGATGTCGCTGGTGGCGGCGGTGCGCGTGGCGTTGATCAGGTTGATGGCCGCATCACTGCTGGGGCGATCGCTGGACCGCTGGCTGCCGACCATGACGATGGGCACGGGTGAGTCCTGGAGCATGAAGCTGAGGGCGGCCGCCGTGTGGTGCATGGTGTCGGTGCCGTGGCCCACAACGATGCCGGCCACGCCTTTTTCGATCTCAGCGGCAACGGCGCGGGCGGTGCCCATCCATTCTTCGGGGCCCATGTTTTCGCTGAAAACGCCATAAAGCTTTTCGGTTTCCATGTTGCAGATATCGGCCAGCTCGGGCACCGATCCGTACAGCTCGCCGGGGCTGAAAGCGGGAATCACGGCGCCGGTGCGGTAGTCCAGGCGGCTGGCGATGGTGCCGCCGGTGCCGAAGAGTTTTACCCGCGGCTTTTTGGGATCGAAGGGAAAGGCTTTCTCGGGGATCTGGTAGTTGGCCTCTTTGCGGCCATTGACGGTGATGCTCTGCACCGTGTCCCAACGCACGCCGATGTTGTAGCCGGTATCGAGTTTGAGCACGATGTGGTCGGCGTCTGCGGTTTCACTGCGGGGCAAAATCAATCCCGTGAAATCGCCGCCGGTGGTGTGCAGGACAACCTGGCTCCAGACCGGGGCGGCCTCTTTCTGCAACAGGCCCAACGTCGGGGTGCGGTAGCCCTTGTAATCTTCGTTGTGGTCGCTCATTTGGCGTCCTTTCGGATCCAGGATCGCACAAGGCGTCCGGCTACTTTGCCGCGCAACGCGGGCATGATGTGGCCCATGATGAAGTCTTCGCACTGGCGCTCGCCCACCGGCTTGTCAGCCGGCACAGAGGCCACCGCGGCCTCGAAAGCTGCGCGCGCCTCGGTCTCGCTCATTTTTGCCGGCAGTTCGTCTTCGGCATGCCACACACCCTCGGGCAGCACGGATCCGGCCTGCACCGCGGCCAGGGTTTCGCGCCACCAGGGTTCGGCGGCGAGGCGGCTGGCGGGGCGGGGGCAGGACCGATCCAACAGCAACGAAGCCAATTGATGCGCCGAAATGAACGTCTTGTCGGTCAAATCGCCGGCCAGGGTTTCGAACAGATCCCAGGCTCGGTGGCGGCTCATGCGTTCCGCCAAATCGGCGCCTACGCCCATCTCGCGCAGGTGCACCTCCCGTTCCCAGGGGCGCAGGCCCAAGCTGGCGCGGATCGTGGCCACTCGGTCATCTTCCAGCCGGATGGGCGGCAAATCGGTATCGGGATACATGCGGTCGGCGCCGGGCAGCACCCGTTCAAAGCCGTTGGTGCCGTCGTCCAGGGCCTGACGGGTTTCTTCGGGCACACCCTGGGTGGCCTCGCGGGCCCGGATGACGATTTCATTGATGGCGGTCTGGGCGTCTTGCTCGCGGCCCCAAACCAGGATCACGGGCACGTCGTGGTCAACGCCGCACGTTTTGCCGACGCGGTCCCACTCGCCGCTGCTGAGGGTGGGCACATCTTCGGTGGAGACAACCAGGTTGGGCAAGTCGTCAATGCAGGCGATGACCCGGACGCGGTCACTGAATTCCTTGAGGAAAGTGGTGCGCGGTTGGGTGGGCGCCTGCAGCAATCCCTGGAATCCGGGCAGGGCGATGGCCATCACCGTGGCACCCTTGTCGACAGCTTTGCGGATGAATTTGCAAGCGGTGCTGTTGACGATACTGGTGACGTCGTGGCCGGTGCCGTCGATGTTTTCGGCGGTGATGCCGCGCCGGGCCAGTTCGGCCTTGATGCCCACCAAAGAGCGTTGCCGCAAAGCTTCGTTGTGGGTCAGGCGCGGCACGGCGCGCAGGCTGGCGACGCCCTTGATTTCGATGCGGGTGCCGCCGGTGACGGACACATTGACGTCTTGGCGGCCGGCGCCGCTGCCGGTGCGCACCAGGCCGCTGGCCCGGGCCAAGCGCCGGATGATCTGGCCCACTTCCATGGCCTCATCAGGAGTTTTCATATCCGGGTCGGTCACCGTCTCGATCAGGGGCATGCCCAACCGATCGGTGCGGTAGACCCGTTCGTGGCCCCGGTCGCTGACTTCGCGGCAGCTGTCTTCTTCAATACTCAAGGCCCGGATGTGGATCATGCGATCGCCGAAAGGGATGTCGCCGTCGGTGCCGATGATGGCGGTGCGCTGAAAGCCGGTGGGGATGCTGCCGTCGAGGTACTGCTTGCGGGTGATGTGCACCTCGCCCACGATGTTCAGGTCCAACAGCATCGAGACGCCAATGGCCCGGTCCAAGGCTTCATCGTCGATCTCAAAGGGCGGTGCGTCGTCCATTTCGTAGGTGCAGACGGTTTTGCGGTCCAGCAGGTAGGTGATATTTTTGCGGGTTTTGAATTCCATCAGCGCGGTGCCGTCGTATTCGCCCATCTCAGACAGGGTGGGCCGCATGTGGCGCAGGATCTCAGCGTCGTGGTGATCCTTGTTGTATTGACCCGCCGGGCAGCGGCAAAAGAGTTTGCGCTGAGTGAGAAGCTGCTGGTGGACTTCCAGGCCACACATGAAGCCGAGGTGGTCATAGTCCGCTGGAGTCAGGGAACCGAACAGGGGCAGGGGCTGTAACAACCAGGGATCGGCAATGGCGTAGCGGGTGTCCATGAGCGCTGTTCCTCTGAAAATGTGGAATCGTTCAGGCCCGGATTCGCCTTGGGGCCCGCTCCAAGATAGAAACCGGATCGGCAAACCTCCAGAGAATGTTGCCGGCCAGACGATTGGGATCGTTACTAAAATGCTCCGTTTTGAGGTTGACGATATTTAACAATCTGTCTATTGTAGGTTGACAATACCGTAACAGCTTCGCGAGCATACTCGACTTTGCGGTTAATTAAATAACAGTCCGGAGATGCCTTGGCAAAGAAGAACCGCCAAACCTGTGATGTGCCCGATGCGACGATCCACCGCCTGCCCTTATATCTGGAGAAGCTGAAAATGCTCCAGGCCATTGGCGTCGAGGATGTCTCGAGCCGCCAATTGGCAGAGTCACTGGATATTAAGGCCAGTCAGTTGCGCCATGATTTTCATTATTTTGGCGGGTTCAGCCGCCCAGGCCGCCCCTATCAGGTTGCCAAATTGGTGCCGGCCCTCGAAAAAATCATCGGCATTTCCGTGCCGCAACCCACCGCCGTGGTGGGCGCCGGGCATCTGGGACAAGCTTTGGCTAACTACCAGAACCTGGACCTGCAGGGATTCCCGGTCAAAGGCATTTTTGACACCAGCCCCGAACTCATCGGCCAGGAAATGCGGGGGCAGCCCGTGCAGTCCATGGACGAATTGGAATCGGTGATCCAACGCGAAGGGATCAAGATTGCGATCCTGACGGTGCCGGCGATTCATGCTCAGGCCGTGGCTGACCGACTGGTGGCTGCTGGCGTGGTGGGTATCTTCAATTTCGCCCCCACTGACCTGAAAGTGCCCGAAGGGGTGGCGGTGCGCAACGAGCGCATGGCCGTGGGCATCATGTCCCTCAGTTTTAAGGTCAAATGCATCTTGCAGAGCCAGGACTGCGGCGAAACCCAGGCCGAAGAACTCTGATAGGGTAACAAACAAAAAAGGCCCGGACCTGAAATGGTCCGGGCCTTTTTTTTTCACTGCTAGAGTTGGAAGAGGTATTGCACCTTCATGAAGTAGGTGCGCTCCATGAGGCGCCACTGGTCGTCTTTTTGAGGGTCCAGGGCGTATTCGGCGTAGTTGCGGGTCGAGCCGATGTAGAAAATAGAGAATGGGTTCAAGCGCCAGGTCAGCAGCGGATCGGCATCCCAGCTGCGAGCAAAATCGTTGTACTGCAACACCAGGCGCACCGACCACTCCCGGGACAACTGCAGGTTGAACCGCGAGCGGGCGACGTAGCCGGAGAACAGGCGCTCGCCCGTATCGGCGTCATTGCTGCGGATGTAGTTGAAGTTGTTCTCCCACAGAAAACGGCTGACCGGTTTGAGATTCAGCCAGCCGCCGTAGGATGTCTCGGCGCCCATGACCAATTCGCGGCGGGCGATGCGGTTGCCCACAGAGAAGTCCAGGCCGCCATTGATGATCTCGGCCGGATTCATCTGCAGGTTAAAATCGGTGGCGTAGATGTTGTCGAATTCGATGTCGTGGAACACTTCGTTGCTGTAGATGTGCTGCACCCGCAGGAAGGTCTGGGCCCAACGCAGCCGCGTCCAGGCGTTGACGCCCACCCATTCGTCTTTCTTGGTGCCGCTCATGTTCCAGACCCGACCCATGAACATGCCCGGGCTGATCCGCTCAATGAGTCCGTCTTCGAAATAGAAATTGTAGCCATTCCAAAGGCTGGTCTGGCGCTGGTCATTGCGGGGTTCAAATCCGTTTTCGGTGCGGAAGGTGGCGCTGCGTTCCCAATAGTCAAAGTCCAGGCTCCAGTGGCGGCCCGAACGCTCAAAGCTGGCGTATACCGCATGTCCCCAGAATTCTTCACCGTCGAACGAGGCGGTGTGCTTGCCCTCATCGAATGTCTCGCCGTCCAGGTCCGCCGTCAGGGCCGGATCGTCGGGCTCGGCGGTGAACGTGCCCAGCACCTGAAACTCCAGCGACGTGTTCTGTCCCAGGCGCAACCGGGTATCGGTGCCCAAAGTGGTGCCCGACCCGCCGCCTTCGTGGTGCCGGTCTGTGAAGATGACGCCGGCGTGGGACTGCTCACCGAGGGTGCGCTGGTAGCGCGCCAGGCTGGACCAACTGCGGCCGCCTTCGAACAAGGCGCTGCTTTCGGCCATCGGCACCAGAAACGGGCTGGCGTCGTCCTGGGCCATCATCACGGCAAAATTGGAATTGCCGGGCCGGCCTGTGGCCTTGGTGGCCCACATGGGCTTATTGATTGAACGGGTGTAGACGGCATTGAACCAGGTGTTCCACAGATCGCTGCCCTCCTGAAAGAAGGGCCGCTTCTCGGGGTAGAACAACGCGAAGGTGGAGTTGACGTCGATCTGGGCGGCGTCGCTTTCGACCTGGCTGAAATCCGGATTGACGGTGGCCTCGGCGGTGACCGTGGGGCTGATGCCGTAGGATACGCCCAGGGCCGGCTCGCCCTTGATGTCGTGGTTCTCGAATTCGCCGGTGTCTTCATCCCGCGATCCGGCCTGGGAAGCGACAAAAGAAGGCAGGATTTCCAGGCCGCTGCCCGGACGCACGCCGTTGATGCCCGTCACGGTGCCCCACTTGCAGGGCCAGCAGGGCTCGTCGCGGTCGTATTTGGCCCAGGAATATTGGCCGCGCACATCGCGGGGGTGGTTGCGCCAGAAGTCCACGCGCCACTCCTGATCCTGGCGGTCCGGGAACCGCAAACTGGTCCAGGGAATGGCCATCTCCACTTGCCAGCCGTGGTCAGTCACCTTGCCGCTGGTGTAGTAGATCAGGTCGTAGGTCATGTCTTCGCCCGAGTTGGCCGACCACAACAAATCGCCCTGGATGCCAAATGGATTGGCGGCGATTTCGTAGGCCCAGCCCTGGCTGGCAAAGGTGTCGATGGCCAGGATGACGTAGTCGTCGTTCCAGATGCGGTCGCGCTCGGTGAAGGTGGCGCGCACCTGGTTGGGGTCGTCGTAGCAGATCCAGGCGACATAGAGGTACTCGTCGTTGTAGGTTACGAAAACTTCGGTGTCGACCGGCGGTTGGGTTTGATCGCCGGGTTGGTGCTCGGCAAAATTGCGGGCTGGAGTGA
>JADGEP010000460.1 GCA_016744275.1 Candidatus Krumholzibacteriia bacterium
GGGATGGCTTCCCGGGCCGGTGGACTGGGAAGCCAGTATGCCGGGTTGTTGCTGTATGTGGTGGCTCAAGCCATTATTTTTACGCCCATGCTCTTCATCGCCGATTCCTACGCGGGAGGCGGCGTGATCCGGAGTGCCGCGGTGGTGACCCTCGCGGGTTTCGTGGGTTTGACCGCGGTCGTCTTTTACACCCGTAAGGATTTCAGCTTCCTGGGCGCCCTGCTGCGCTGGGCCGGTATTCTGGCCTTGGTGGCCATTGCTGCGGCAGTGCTTTTTGGACTCGAATTGGGTACCTGGTTCTCCGTGGCCATGGTGGGACTGGCAGGAGCCGCCATCCTTTACGACACCAGCAACATCTTGCGCCGCTGGCCCAATGACCGGTACGTGGGCGCGGCGCTCGAACTCTTTTCTTCGGTCGCCCTGATGTTCTGGTACGTGTTGCGGTTGTTCATGGGACGGCGGTAGGAACTCGGAAAAACCCTAGGTAAGATGAATGTGCTTGCCCGCCTTTTCCGACATCTCGAAAAGGTGATTTTGTTGTGGCCAGCAGGGGTTGATATGAGTCCTCACAGACGCCGCTCTAGCCGATACTTCATACCGGAGGCGGTTCGCCGAGTCCAGGAAACAGGCCGCCTTTTATTGACAAATTGTGGCGGCCGTGCAACAATCCGGACACTTTTAGTTGTGTTTGTCATCGACTAGTGAGGTTCCGCTTTGCACTACATTAATACTTGCCATCTGATTCGTGCTCGCCAACTGCTTCGCACCGCAGTCTTGATTTCTGTCTTCTTGATCCCAACGCAGCTCCTGGCTCAATCCGCCGTTTTGGATATGACCAATTCTCCCTCCAGCCAAGGCTGGACGACTGTCACCAGTGGCGGCGGCTCATCAAACTGGGTACCGGGACTATTGACCCTTGATTCACCTCTCAACGCATTGTCCGTCCACCGGGCGCCGCCTGCTCTTTGGGGTGCGACCGTGATCGACCCGTCCGGTTTTGAGATCGAGGCGAATATAAGAGTCGTCGCCTATTCGGAGACCAGCAGCGCCGTGGCCGGACTCTATTTCCGCAACGGAATCCACTACTGCCTCTTTGACATCTACACCGACCACATCGCCTTCAACGGCTCATGGACTGGAACGACCTCATACGCCATGGATACGACCGACGGTTTTCATCAGTACATCCTGTCTGGCACGGGTACTCATGTGGACGTTCATGTGGATGGGAATTTGGTTCTCAGTGGTGACAACCTTTCGGGCAGCACGGTTGCCCCTCACTTGGATTTTGGTGATGGGTATTGGGCCAATGATACGACTACCGAGTGGAACTATGTTGCGTTTGGGCCGCTGGGCGCGGTTTCGACCGAAAGTGAAACGTGGGGTGGGGTTAAGGCATTGTTTCGGTAGCAACCGTACTGCGGGGTGACGGCGCCGAGCGCAACGCTCAAACGGGCCGTTGCCCAGTGTTGGGCTCCGCCATTGACCTACAGGTGATCAAATGCACCTCATTTGCACTCTTTCCTCCAGTTTTGTAAACTGTCCCCGCTCGCAAATCTGACCCCCTCTCGAATACTGGAGCCCCCGTGAAGCCCATTCTCGCACTTCTCGCTCTTACCCTCTTGGTCACCTCAGCCTTGCTGCCCAACTCAACCCAGGCTCAAGCCAACAACGATTCCTACATCAATCCCGATCTCGACCTCGACCGCATGATTGATCGCTTCGAAAGCGAGAGCCGCGAAGTCTTTGCCTACCGCTCTGAAATCGTTGCCGCCGCCGGGATCCAGCCCGGTGACATCGTGGCCGACATCGGCGCCGGCACCGGCGCCTTCCTCGCCCCACTGGTAGATGCGGTCGGCGAAACCGGCCATGTCTTCTCGGTCGAGGTCTCAATCCGCTTCGTCGAACGCCTACGCCAGGTCGCTGAAGAAGAGGGGTATGACAATGTCACGGCGGTCTACAGCTCCCTGACCTCGGCCACGCTTCCGCCCGCCTCAGTCGACCGAATGATCGTGGTCGACACCTACCACCACTTCGGCGACTACGACTCCATGTTGGCGTCCATGCTCGCGGCTCTGCGGCCCGGTGGCGTTTTGACGCTGGTCGAGTTTGACCGGACCGAAGATTCGCGCGACTGGATCAAAGGACACGTCCGGGCTTCCAAGGAAAATTTCCGCCAGGAAATCGAGGCGGCGGGGTTTGTCTTCCTGGATGACGTCACTCTCGAAGGTTTGGAAGAGAACTTCATCTTCCGCTTCAGCAAGCCGTGAGTAAGGTCGACCGCAGGCACTTCGGCCCGGCCACTTTGGCGGCTTTGGTGGTGGCGAATATGATCGGCGCGGGCCTTTTCTCGACTTCTGAGTTTACTCTGGCTGGTCTGGATCTCCCTGAGCTATTCGTGCTCCGCCATCGCGACGATGGCCAGTGGGTTGGTAGCCTGGTGGGTGATTCGGTAGCAGGGAGTTCGGCACTAAGTCTCAATCACCGTGGCTAAGCCTGACGCTTTGACTTTCGTTTTACGCTTTTTTTACCACAGCGCATGTGAGATACAGAGCGCCAAATTCTTTGATCTTACAGGAAATCTCGTGGCCATTTACAGGTTCATCCAGAAGTCTGATGTTCTTGACTTTCGTGCCTATTTTAATGGTGTCCTTCCCGGCCTTAAGATCTCTGATGGTGATGACAGTGTCACCGTCCTGCAAAGGATCGCCTCTGGCATCGAGGAATCGTGGCCCATCATCCGCAGACGTCTCAGAAGTCTTATCGAGTGACCACTCATGGGCACATTCGGGGCATATCCACAGGAATCCATCGGGATAGGCATAGGGTGAGTTGCATTTGGGGCACACATTTTCTTCAACTGACATGGCACTGTCCTGATT
>JADGEP010000461.1 GCA_016744275.1 Candidatus Krumholzibacteriia bacterium
TCCCACTGGCGGGCCGTACGACTTCAGGCCAATAACCAGCACCATGGCCGCGGCCATCAACCACAAACTCAAGCGCTTGGCCCCCGAAACAGGCAGGCTGGGATCTTCAATCATGGGCCGGATTTATCCCTTCAGGTTCCACCGGGCCCAACACGTGAGCGTCGAACCAGTTCAACATCTGGTTGTGGTAAAAAACCAGATTGGCCGGATTGCGTATGCCGTGGCCTTCGTTTTCAAAACGGATGAACCGCGAGGGCACGCCCAATGACTGCAGGGCCGAAAACCACATCTCCCCACCGGCATCCAGGCAGCGATAATCTTTCAGACCGTGGCTGATCAACGTCGGTGTCGTCACGGCCCCCACCTCTTCAAAAGGAGAATTGCGCAAGTAGACTTCCCGGGCTTCGGATTCCCAGGGTCGTCCTCTGAATTCCCATTCGGGAAACCATTTTTCGTCGGTCGTGCCCCAAAAGGCGATCGTTTCAGGGAACATCCGGTCCAGGGCCGCGGCTTGAAAACGGTTTGTTTGGGTCGTCAGCGCCGCTCCCAGATGACCGCCGTAGCTGCCCCCGATGACCGCCAGGCGATTGGGATCCGCCCAGCCTTCGGCAATCGCCTGATCCAGCGCCGCCATCACTTCGCGGGCGGGTCGTCCCGTCCAGTCGCCGCGCACATCTTTCATGAACTCGATGCCATAGCCCATACTGCCGGTCGGATTGCAGATGACCACGCCATAACCAAAATGAGTCAGGATGTGAAACTCGGGCAGAAAATAGCCGCCGTACATCCACTGTGGGCCACCGTGAATGCTCAACACCGTGGGTACCGGCTGGTCATCCGTCATGTGATCGGGTTTGAAATACCAGCCTTCAATGGTGCGGCCTTCGACTTCGACAGTGAAGTGCTCGGGCTCCACCAGCCCCACTTTCTGGCGCCAGTCGCGGTTGGGGTCGATCAGGATTCGCGGCCGGTGGGGCCCTTCGATTTTTTCGGCCAGATCCACCTGGAAAATTGCTGCCGGTAGGGTTTGGCCCGCCCCCTGCAAATAGACCTGCTGTCCCACGATTTGAAACGACCAGTAGTCATGGCCGCCATCGGTCAGCAACTCTGCCCCCCGATTTCCCAGACGCACCAGATCCAGGCATCCCTTGCGGCTGCCCAAAATGTAGGGCACTCCCTCGGCCATGGTGAACTTCCAGAAATAGTTGTCGTATCCTTCGCCATGCAGTTGCAACCCGCCGGATTCTCCGAGCTGCGGATCCAGCTCCGCCACCGCCTTGGGCGCCGACTCCCACAGCGTTTCGGTCGCCCGCAGGTAGGCGATGCGGTCGGGTTGGTGCCACAACGGATCGCTGTCTTTGCCCGGGTTGGTCGTCAAGACAACCGACTGCCCACCCAGGCGCGCCACTCGCCACAGATCAGAATTCAGATTCCAGCCCAGATCGACCCGCCGCTTGGCCGCAAAAACCAGCTGGCGACTGTCCGGCGACCAACTCAGCGAACGCACGTCCAGATCACCGTTGACCAAGCGCCGGGCGTCGCCGTTGGCCAGATCCATGACATACAATTGGCGCAGGGCGCCTTGCCGGTACCCATCGCCCAGGTGGCGGAATCCGATGTCGTCCGCCACCACGTAATGCCCCGGTTCGCCTTCGTACTCTTCCGCCAGGCCACTGCTGATCCAGGCCAGGGCGGTGCCATCGGGGGCCCAATGCAGGCTGCCAAAGGTGCCCGGCCCGTTGCTCAATCGCTCACGCGCACCTCCCTTGGGATCCATTTGCCAGATTTCCGTGCCCTCATCAACCGAACGCAAATAGGCAATGGCAGCGCCATCGGGCCGGATCGCCGGCGCCCGGGATTTGTCCTGGGGCGTGAAGAGAAGCTGGTCCTTACCCGTGACCAGGTCCCGGCGGTAGATGGTGTTTTCCTGGCTGCGGGAAGCTTCGTTCCAGGCGGCGATGCTGTACAACAGGTAGGATCCATCCGGACTGACACCAAGCAGCGCCACGCCCCGCATGGACAACAGGTCTTCGGGCACCATGGCATCGGCTGGTGAGTGCGATCCGAAGATCATTCCGGCCACCACCACTACCAGCAGAACGATCATCGCCCGCACATCGCGTTTTCGACTCATTCGAGTGGCTCCAGTTTCAACAGAAAGAACACGGCGATGATATAAAACCCAACGATGAGCCAAATCTTCGCCAACCAGAATTCGGTCGACGACATTTCGCGCAGGACCAGCAGGGTCGACGTTTGGCTGCCAAAAAATATGCCGGCCGCTGCGATGAGCAATACCCTCGCCTTGGGCACCTTGAGATCCACCCCGCATTGCGAACAAACCACACCCCACATGGCCCGGTTTTGCCGCGAAGGGCCCAACAGTTTTTTCATCGTGGCCCACCAGGGCAAAGCTTCGTCGCAGGCCGGGCAGCGCGGGTTATTCAAGCCGGGATTTCCCATCATTGGTGTCATGGTCGGGTGCTGGTCTGGCCAGGCAATTGGCGCCAAGCATATAACGTGAAGGCCTTCTCGTCACCAAAAGGCTCGGTTCGAATTTGGCACCGGGAACCGGGGCCACCATTTCCTGTTGTCAGAGCACCGGCGGCGGTCCATTCTCAAGGTCGGTGCCACCAACCAAAGAGAGTCCGAATGTCGGCCAAACGCCTTCTTATCAGCCCCCGCCTGATTCTGCCTGCCGCGACAGTAGGCCTATTGCTCGTCCTGGCCGGATGCAGCAGCACCGGCGGCGGTGGATCGTCCACCTCACCCGGCGAAATTCTGCCTGATCGCTGGCCTGCGGCCGACGGGGCTCTGAGCACCGCCCGGCAGGGGTGTGAGGGTCTAAATGAGGCGGCCG
>JADGEP010000462.1 GCA_016744275.1 Candidatus Krumholzibacteriia bacterium
CCTTTGGCGCATGAGCCGGCAGCGCGACTACTTCACGCTGCTGCCCATCCGGCGCCGGGACAACAGCTTTTTGGCCGGGTTTTTGGATTTCCATACCCAGGACATCGCGGCGTTTTTCCCGGAATTTGACCTCGATGGCGTGTCCAATCCGCGCATGGTGTTCATTTTGCGCAACATGAATCCGGCGGGCCTGGTTGTTTTTGAGGAAAAAAAGCGGGATGTGCTGATTCATTTGGACTACGTCTTGCCCAGTTATCGAGACCTGCGCTGCGCCCGGTTCTTTCTGGACCAGTTGGCACCCGGATGGCGGAAAAGGGGAATGGAACGCATTCTCAGTCCGGCGGCGGGGGCTATGCATCGGGACTATTTACAACGATTGGGGTTCAGTCCGGCACTGCCTGAGGGTTTGCTGCTCTTTGAAAGAGCCATTGATAGTGAGGCCAATAGCGGCAATAACCCAGGCTGACACTGGGTGTTTGGGCCCTGTAACACTGGCGTTTTACTGGGAAATAGTCCATAATTAGAGCAGAAGTCTGAAGCCTGTTGAGGGGAAGTCAGGAGTCTGAGGTTTGCGTAATTTTGTGATTTTAGGATTGGTGGCGCTGGGCCTGTTTGCCTTGGCCTTTGTGGGTGGTTGTGGGACGACCGAGTCCAACGACGTGCCCCAGGACAGCAACCCCTATGCGGCTGGCCGAGTCGGCACTGATTCAACCCTTGAAGTGATGACCTGGAACATCGAGAATTTTGCCAAGCGTGGGGCCGTGACCGCCGATCATGTGATCGACGTGGTCAAGGGCCTGCAGGTGGACATTGTCGCTCTGCAGGAGATCGAGAACCTGACCTATTTCCAACAGGTGCGCGAAGGCCTGACCGGATGGACCGGGGACCGAGCCACCAGCGCCTCGTATTCGGTGAATTTGGCTTTCCTGTATCCGGTGGACGGCGAGGCCCAGGTCAGCGCCGTGTACGAGGTCCTGACCGGCTACCGCCGGGAATTGCCGCGGGCGCCGTTTGTTCTGGAAGGAACTTTCCGGGGCACCGATTTTGTGGTCATCAACAACCACTACAAATGCTGTGGCAACAACAGCATCGATGAATCCGATGCGTGGGACGAAGAAACCCGTCGCCGCGACGCCAGCCTGCTCATTGATGATTTCATCCGGACCAATTTCCCCGATCGGGCGGTCATTTTGGTGGGGGACTTCAACGACGAGTTGACCAACAGTCCGGCGACAAATGTCTTCCAGAACTTCCTCGACGCGCCGGATAAATACCGCTTTGTCGATCAGGCCATTGCCGAAGATCGTCAGGGACTGTGGTCGTTTCCCACCTGGCCCAGCCATCTGGATCACATCATGATCACCCAGCAATTGTTCGATGCCCACCAGGGCGGCGAGATGCTGGTTGAGGTCGCTCCGCTGCACGATCTGTTGGGGCAGGGCTGGTCGGTCTATGAGAAAAACGTGAGTGATCATTTGCCGGTGGTGCTGAGAGTCAAGCCTTAACGGAATCGCAGATTGATAAAAAGGCCGGCCCGATGAGGGGCGGCCTTTTTTATGAGGTCGGGATATTTCTAGCCCAGAATATCGTCGTAGATTTCCTGATTGAATCCCACCAGGACCGTCTTGCCGCGCACCACCGTCGGTGCACGCAGGTTGCCGGTCGTGCCGAGCATGACGGCCAACATGTCATCCACAGCGGGCTTTTCTTTTTTTAAGTCGAAGGTCGTGACTTTCTTGCCACGCATGACGATGACTTTGCTGGCGCCTGCGATCAGGTCTTTGGCCTTTTCGGCCCCCAGCTTGGCGTTGGCGTTGGTCTCTTCCTTGATGCTCACTTCATTATCCGCAAGGAACCCCTGCGATCTGCCGCAGCTCGTTCAGCCCTTGCGGTGGTAATACCAGTCGGCGCGTTTGGCCATATCGGATCTCCTCATTTGCGGGCGTAGCCCTGGATGGCGTTTCAATGGAGCGCCATGGTAAACAATCCGCGGGCCGCCGACAATGACCAACAAGAAAAAACGGCACTGTCCCGAGACAGCGCCGTTTGGTGTCGGGCCGAATGCTAGTCTGCGGTCACGGCGTAGGGCACGATGCTCTCGTCGGTATCGCGGATGTCGACCTTGTGCTCCACCTTGGTGGCGGCGCAGATCTTACCCGAGGTGTCGCCGAAGTAGTCGAAGTCGGCGTCATTCAAACCGGAGACCAATTCGACATCCTGGCCGAGAGGCACGATGTGCAGCTGACGGGAAACGCCATCCTGAAGCAGATTGTCGTTCAGGTCAGTGGCGAAGGCGGGAACGGCGAGGGCGATCAGGCTCAGGACGATCACGGTGGTCTGGACTTTCTTCAACATGGCTTTCTCCTCTTAAATTTATGGAAACGGGTGTTCGGCAATTCGAACGTTTCGTCGTTGTCTACAGGCCGGATATCGCAAGCCGCGTGCCTGATGCGTTAACTATGGAAACTGGGGGACTTGTGTGACAGGGGTTGGCAAAATAGACAATAATCTTCAAGGATATTCGCAAGCGGGTGAGGAGTATTGTCAAAAAAAGGGCAAAACCAAGGGGTTCTGCCCGATTCAAAAGTACTTCCGAAAAATCTAGGCGGGAACGTCCGTCCAGGAGACGGCGAGGTTCAGGTTGGCCAGCTTGTTCTCCAGTTCAAGGCGCTCGCGGTGGCGCAGCAGTTTGCCCTGTTTGCCGATCTTCAGCCATCCGGCTTCACGGGCAATGGCGCTCGCCCGTTGCATATCACCGGCGCCTACGGCCGCGATAATCTCTGCCTCGATGCGAGAAAAATGAAGGCTGCCGAGGCGGTAATCCTCAAACGCTTCCCAGGTC
>JADGEP010000463.1 GCA_016744275.1 Candidatus Krumholzibacteriia bacterium
TGGCTCTCAGCCCGAAAGCGGCTGATGATTTTGATCAGGTATTCCCGCAACTCTTCATCATTATCAAACGCCGTCACTTTGACGGGTCGCAGCGAGGCCGCCAGGCCAAATTCCGTGCGCGCTCGCAGCCAATTGCTGAAGTGATCATGGCTGGCGTGATGCCGCACCGATTCACCCGGCACGGTGCGCAATTGCTGCGCCAGCGCTTTCAGATCCGACGCGCGCCCAACTTCAGTGCCATCAGCCAAGCGGAAGACAAAATCTCCAAAACCAAAATTATCCAGCATGAAAGTCCGCAATTCTTTCAATAGCTTGCGGCTCTTTTTGTGGATAAATCCGGCGCCGATCTCTTCGGCAACCGAAGCCAGGTTCTTGTTGGTCGACTGCAGGACCGCCGGCGTATGAGGATCCACAAATTTGACCCGCCGGATGAATTCAACTCCGGCGTCTTCGTTCTCCTCGCCCTTCCAGGGAAAGCGCCCATCAGAAATCACGCCCAGAAGCGAGTCCTTGTATTCGCGGTAATAATCCCAAGCCTGCTCAAAAGAATTGGCCAGCAGTATTTTTGGCCGGGCCCGCAGGCGCAGAATCCGGTGGCTAAGATTGATACCCTCGACCATCAGGGTCTGAGTCTGATTCAACACCTCGGTGTAGATCAGTGGCAGGTACGAAGAATAGAAGCGCACCGAATCTTCAATCAACAGAATGCACCGCACATCGCCATACCGCGTATCGTGAGCGACATTCTCCCGGTCTTCACAGTATTTGATGATCCCCAGCAGCAGACGCACGTCGCCGTTCCACAGAAAATACCGATCAATGCAATCGGCCTTGCCCTTGTCCATGGCCTGCAGGTGTTGCAGCTCTCGTGGATTAAAACTGAGATTGTAAATGGGCAGATCCGGCTCGCGCTCCTTGATCACCGTTGCCAGCTGGATGGCGTCCATGTCTCCGAGCCGGGACATGGTGATGATCATGTCAAATCGCCGCGTATCCATCAGGCGCAAAGCTTCTTCACCAGTGGAGGCGCGGGTCACGTGAGGCGGGAAGCTCAGGTTCAATTCACGATACTCGCTGAGCAGCAGTTCGGTCAGGCGGCCGCCTTCTTCGAGGGTGAAGGCGTCGTACATGCTGGCCACCAACAGGATTTCCTGCACCCGAAAGGGCATCAGGTGCCCAAAGCCCGCAAACGAACTGGTCGTGCGGCTGTCCGAAGCTTGCGGCATCTGTGGGAAACCTCACGGCTTAAAGGCGGCAAAGGTGATCTGGGGCAATTGGTTCCAGACAAGTGGGTCGCACTAAAAACCTAGCACAGCCAACAGCCTCAAGCCACCCTTTTGCCTTCTCAGAAGCCCACCGTGAAGCCGATCGTCGTTTGGCGAGAGCTGCGGCTCTTCTGGTCACCGGGCAGGGCCGCCGCCTCCAGTTCATGCAATTGCGGCACCACCCATCCGGCGAAAGCACCGATCGAAGCGCCGGCGATGATGTCTGTGGGAAAGTGCATTCCGGCGGCGTAACGCAGGTAGCCGGTGGTGGCCGCGGCGGCCAGGCATCCGCCCCAGACCCAATTGTTTGCCGAGCTGTCCGGATTCAATCGCGTGTGCACCGTGGCTAAAAACACCATCGAAGCAAAAGCCGTCGAGGTGTGCCCCGATGGAAACGAGCGCCGCGCCGTGTGGGACATTTTCAGGCTTTGCGGAATGTCCGGATTGTCGTTGTAGGCAAAGGGCCGCGTGCGGCCAAAGGTGTTTTTCAACAGATAGGTCAATCCACTGTTGAGCAAATGTGTTTCCAAATACATCAACCCGATCACGTCAGCCTGGTCGCGGGCCGCGCTGCCGAGCATCAATACCGCCGGCACCGCGATGCTGGAATGCATCAGATGATCGCTGGCCCGGGCGGCAACCGGCGACCAATTGTCAACCGCGGTGCGGTCCAGGCCGTTGAGATGATTCGCATCAAGGGCTTCAATCTCGTCAGCGGACAACGGTTCGAATCCTTGATTGGCCCAATAGCCCAAACCGAACAACCCCACTCCCAGGGCGCCCAGAGTGAAGTCGGAATCCTTCTCAAAATCATACCCGGATGTCTGGGCCGCCGCGGGCGCGGTTCCCCAAACGATCAGCAGGATCATCAATAGCATACATTTGGCACGAAGCACTGGGTTCCTCCATAAAAAAATCCCCGATCGGCATATGCCGACCGGGGATACATAACACATCCGCGGGGATGTCGCCTAGGCTTTGAATTCCACGCCCTGGGCCAGGTGCACTTCGCCGCCCCAGTTGATGGTATTGGTCTGCCGGCGCATATACAGCTTCCAGGAATCGGAGCCGGACTCGCGTCCACCACCGGTTTCCTTTTCGCCGCCAAAGGCGCCACCAATCTCGGCGCCACTGGTGCCGATGTTGATGTTGGCGATGCCACAATCACTGCCGAGGTAGCTGAGGAAGGCTTCGCCTTCGTTCACACTGTCGGTGTAAATCGCGCTGCTGAGGCCCTGAGGCACGTCGTTGTGCAGCTTGAAGGCCTGTTCGATCTTCTTGTACTTCATCACGTAGACGATCGGGGCAAAGGTCTCGTCCTGGACGATCTGAGCCTTGTTCTCGATCTCAACGATCGTGGGCTGTACGAAGGTCGCCGCACCGAAAGGCTTGAGCACCTTGCCACCGTACAGGATCTTGCCGCCCTGCTCCTTGGCCGCCTTGAGGGCGTTTTCGTAGTCGGCTACCGCGCCTTCGTCGATCAGCGGGCCCATCAGGGTCTTGCTGTCCAGCGGGTTGCCGATGGCCACGCGCTTGTAGTTGGCAATCAACTTCTTGATGAAGGTGTCGTAGAC
>JADGEP010000464.1 GCA_016744275.1 Candidatus Krumholzibacteriia bacterium
GGGGCAGGTTGTGCGGCTGCAGGATGCGACAGTCTTGACCTGGGGTCCTGGGGTTTGGGACATCGATTTGTCGCCCTTGGTGCTGGCCGCTGAGCCGGGCGAAGTCGCGGTTGGGGGACACGCGACGCCCAGCGATTTGGACCTGGCGGCGCGCCTGGCGCTGCACTTGCCTGAAGATTTGCTGATGACTCTTTTCCCATCGGATTTTTGGACGGCTGATGGCGGGCGCGATTTTTCCCTCGCCGCCAATGTCGACCTGCAAGGCACCCGGGCCGATCCCACCCTGAGTGGCCGGGTGAAGGCCCGCCTGATTCCCCATCGAGATGACGACGATCTGGGTCTGGATGTGAAATTCGCTCTGGCCGCCGGCGATTCCGCCGGACTGCAAGCCGAGCTGGCACTGGTGGCGGCGGATTCATCCCTCCTGGTGGGCAGCATTGAGGTGCCGGGCCGGCTGGATCCGCAAACGGGGGCCTGGCAATTTGCGGAGGGCCGTCCGGCGCAAGTGCTGATCCCTGAACAAGCAGTGGGGTTGGCACCGGTGAACCGCTTGCTGCCGCCGGAGGTTTCACTGGCCGGCGAACTCTCCTTGGCCATGGCAGCGCGGTTGCCGCTGGGCGAGGCCGCATCAGAAGACGGATCGGTCACAGGGAGCATCCGGGCACCGCACCTGGCGGTGAGCCTGCCGAATAGGTCCCGCCTGGACGCCGAGGTGGATATGAGGTTGGACGGGACTTTGAATGATCCAGTCATCGGTGGGCGCATCACCATAAAGTCTGGTTTTTTCAGAATACCCGAACTGCCGCGCACCCTACACCCAACCGAGGGCGCCCCCCTGTTGTGGAGCCTGGTTGATTCGACCAGCGCCGTGCCCGATTCGTTGCTGGTTTTTATCAGGCCCGAATCCCAGGGGCCGCTGACTTCGCCCCAAGGCCCGGCCCTGTTGCCAGATCTGGATCTGGAAATTCTGATCCCTGGCAATTTGCGCCTGCACGGCTACGGCCTGGATATGGAATTGGCAGGTGATCTGCAGGTGAGCCGGGTTTTTGATCCGGACAGCCTGCCCCAGCCGAGTATCCAGGGTGAGGTGCACGCGGTGCAGGGTTCGTTGCAATTCATGAATCACGTATTTGGCATCGAGCGAGCCGAGGTGAACTTTGGCGGAGCAGTGCCGCCCGATCCGGTATTGGATATGCAATTGGAAGCCGACGTGTCGGGTATCCTGGTGCGCATCGACGTTTCCGGAGTGGCCAGTAATCCGGTCATTGGGCTGAGCTCCGAACCGGATTACGAAGAGCAGGACATCATGGCAGTGCTTCTTTTTGGTCAGCCCCTGAGTGAGTTGGACAACGACCAGCGCGGAGGCGTTGAAGGCCAAGGCAGCGCCGGGCAGGAACTGCGGCAGAACCTGGCGGGCCTGGCGATGGCTTTTGGCACCGCGGGCTTGCAAAATTCCGTTTCCAATACTTTTGGTGTCGACATGGTGGAAATGGGGTCGGGATCAGCGGGCGACAATACGTTGATGGTGGGCAAATTCATCAACCCAAAACTGATGTTGAAGTACCACCACAGCCTCGAAAAAAGCGGCACTTATTTTCTGACGATGGAATACGCCTTGTCCCGAATTTTCAAGATCGTCACGACCTACGGGCAGGGCGAAGAGGACTCGGGCATGGAGCTGAAATGGACACGACGATACTGAGAGCATCCATCAGCTAGATTTATTGGCAGCCAACAACAAAAAAGCCGCCCCGGGCGAAGGGAGCGGCTTTTTATTGTCGTCAACGATATACAGACAACGGAGAGGCTGGCGAATCAGGCGAGGTGCAGCGCAAGATGTTTGGCACGGTGCTCTTCACGAAGAACGATTCGTTGGAGCCTCTCCGAGTCTGTAACGAGGGGCACTTTACCAAAATCTGCTGATCAATGGGTGGAAAAATTAAGGTTTGCATCAGTTTTTATAATAACAAACAGGGCCATTGGGTCTATGTCATTCAGTTTTCAATCTCTTACGGGTTTGCAAATCAACACCATAACCGTGTGTGAATCCAGAGTTAGCGGCGCACCAATCGGGTGCGGGGATGTCTCGCTGGCCGTCACCTCGTTGGGCGCTTGAGCCCCGGTGTTGACAACAATATGCCACCGTTGACCTTCGGGCGGCGCCACCGGTATGAATTCCTGTTTTGAGGTTTCGGCATTCAGAAGCACCAAAACCCGCCCGGAATCGGTATCGGATATCAGTTCGTAGGCCAGATGCCGCGAACCGACGGACCAATCCGGTCGATTGGGTTGCAGGCCATGCCAGGTGATGTCGCCTTCGTGGTCCGGCGTGGTCGCCCGCCAGAATCGATCCCCAGCCAATATGGGCAGATGGTTGGCGAGGCGCGCGGTCTGCTGCACAAAGCGCAGCAAGTCTTCGTTGCGATCTGCCAAATTCCAATCCAGCCAGTTGCGCTCATTGTCGAGGCACCAGGGATTGTTGTTGCCCTTTCGGGATTGCCCCCACTCGTCGCCGGCCAGGAGCATCGGGGTGCCGTGAGAGAACAGCAGCAGGGTGATGAAATTTCGCACCCGCCGCTGGCGCAATATCTCCAGTTGGGGGTCATCGCCCGGGCCTTCGTGACCACTGTTCCAGCTGATATTGTTGTCGGATCCATCCCGGTTGTTTTCCCCGTTTTCCGTGTTGTCCTTTTTTTCGTAGGAAACCAGATCACGCAGGGTGAAACCGTCGTGGCAGGTCACAAAATTGATGCTGTCCGAAGGTCGCGCCTGGGCGCCATTGAACAGATCAGGGC